>JBEKZN010000369.1:0-3371 GCA_049509815.1 Opitutales bacterium | reverse complement strand
AGATTCAGCAGCAGCGTTCCGCCCTTGCTCACCGTATCCACCAGCCACCCCACCACCGTCCCCGGCGAGGACACCGACATCCCCGTCGAATAGCCCCACGTGCTCCCAATCGGCTGATCCACCATCCACGGCTGGTTGGTCCGGAGGTCCTTCGGCGAGCGCGACCCGATCTTTTCAAAATCCAGAATCGACCCGACCTGCTTCGTGTCGTCGTTGCTCGGCGCGTACGCGATGTACTTCGTGCTCAGCGAAACCTGTTTCCCCCATTGCAACGCCCGGTTGTAGTAATATGCCGCCACCCATTCCTTTAACGGATCCAGCACCCGCAGATTCACTCCGTTGTCGAACCACAAAATATCCGGCTGGTATTTGTCGATCAGCTCCACGTTCCGGTTCACCCAGTCCGTCAAAAACCGCGTCATTGCCGCGTCGCTCCGGTCCGCCACGTTGTAAAACGCCTCCCACTGCGGATCGTACAAATCCGCCTTCTCCGCCTTCAATTGCGCGTCCAGCTCAGGCGTCGGATTCACGAACGTGAAATTCTCCATCCCGTGGTTCGACACCCCGAACTTCAGCCCCTGCTTGCGCACCGCCGCCGCCAGGTCCCCGATCAGGTCCCGCTGCGGCCCCATCCGCATCGCGTTGTACGGCGTCACATTGCTGTTCCACAGCGCGAAATTGTCGTGGTGCTCCGCCGTCGGAATCACAAACTTCGCCCCCGACTCCTTGAACAGCTTCGCCCACGCGTCCGGGTCCCACTTTGCGGCAGTAAACAACGGAATCAAATTCTTATACCCCACCTTGTCAATCGGCCCGAAATTCTCCTCGTGCCACTGCGCGTCGCCCGCGTACATGTGCTTCTCATACCACTCCGCCGCGCTCGGCCCGTGCGCCGCCACCGAATAAATCCCCCAGTGCATGAACAGCCCGAACTTCGCGTCCTCGAACCAATTCGGCGTTTGGTAATTCGTGAAAATCGAATCCCACGTCGGCTGCACCGGCCCCGGCGCCATCGGCGTCGTCACCGCCGCTTCTGCCGCGGCCACGATCGCCTTCGTCGCCGGCGGTCCCATCACTCCGTAATCGTACAACTTCGACGGTGGCACCCCGTCCATGTCCGGCTTCGGCAGCACCGTCGCCGCCGCCGCGCTCAACATGCCCGCCGCCAACATCATGAGAAAAATGAGATGCGTTTGTCGTTTCATGGATTTGAAAAATCGCTCTTTAAAATCTTCGGTGCCCAAGGCCGGGTTCGCTTTTCCACCCACCCGGGCCGCGCCCATTCTTCCTCGCTGGCCTGTGCCAGCACAATCAACGCAAATCCTTTGGTGCAATTCTTCACCGGGGTAGTCGTGGGGTAACCGGAATCATTCCATCACGATTTCGCCGTTGACGAAAGTGCATTTTCCGCCGACCCGGATGCACCCGCCGCGGGCGTGGCCGGCGCGGTGGACGCCGGCTTCGACAGATCCAGCCCCGTGATCTTCAGCGCGTACGCATAATCCCCCGGCTTCTCCGCCGGCATCTTCACCTTCAGGCCGTCCTTGTCCTGGGTGAACTCCAGCGGCCCGCTGTGCCCGAGCAATTCCACCTTGTCCACCTTCCCCACCGGCAGCGTCGCCGCCCCGCTCGCCAGCGAAGTGATGTTCACCTGCCCGTCCGTCGGCCATGCCATCACGATCGCGTACAGCGTGTTTCCCTTCGTCGTGAACCGAATCTCCGCCGGCGTGTAACGCGACATCACCATCTTCCCCTCGCCCGGAATCGTCCACGCCCGCGTTCCGTAAATCGCCTCGCCGTTCACGTCCAGCCACTTCCCCATCCCGAGCAGCAAATCCACTTCCTGCGGCGGAATCGTCCCATCCGCCGTCGGCCCGATGTTCAGCAGGAAATTCCCGTTCCGGCACACCGCCTCCACCAGCCGCCCCACCCCCCAGCCCGTGCCCGCGTAGTTGTCGTTTTCCAAATAGCCCCACCGGTGCCCCGGCGAATCATGCACCTCAAACTCCGCGTCCTGGATCTCCTTCGGCATGCGGCTCTGCCGCTCGTAATCCTCCACGTGCCCGCCCTCCGAGGCATTCCCTTTCGTGATCAACTGCACCTCCCGCCCCTCCGCCGCCGCGCGATTGTAAAAATACGCGAACACATCCAGCTTCAGCGGGTCAAACACCCGCGGGTTCACCCCGTTGTCCCACCACAGCGCGTCCAGCTTGTACTTGTCGATCAGCTCGTAATTTTGCTTCACCCAGTTCGTCAAAAACTTCTGCGTCGCCGCGTCGCTGCGGTCCGCCACGCTGTAAAAATCCGCCCACGCCGGATCGTACAAATCCAGCTTCTTCGCCTGCAGCCCCGCCAGCACGTCCGGTGGCACCGCCCGCGGGTTCACAAACGTGAAATGCTCCATGCTGTGGTTCGTCACCCCGAACTTCAGCCCCTGCTTGTGCACCGCCGCCGCCAGCTCCCCGATCAAGTCCTGCTTCGGCCCCATCGCCTTCGCGTTGTACGGATCCACCGCGCTGTCCCACAGCGCAAACCCGTCGTGGTGCTCCGCCGACGGCATCACGTATTTCGCACCCGCTTTCTTGAACAACTCCGCCCACGCGTCCGCGCTGAAATTCTTCGCCGTGAACATCGGGATGAAATCCTTGTACCCGAATTTGTCCAGCGGCCCGAATTTCTGCACCTGCCACGCGTACGTCCCCGCGTCCCCGTACATGTTCTTGTCGTACCACTCGCTCCCGTGCGCCGGCACCGAGTACAAACCCCAGTGCATCGAAATCCCAAACTTCCCGTCCCTGTACCAGTCCGGAATCGCGTGCTGCGAAACCGAATCCCACGTCGGCTGGTACGGCCCCTTGGGAATCGGCGGCGTGTTCGCATTCGCCGCGGCCACGACCTCCGGCGTTGTGTTCGGGCCTGCCTGCGCGGCTGCGTAATCAGTCGGCAGCGCCAGAGCCGCCGGCAGCGCTGCCCACGCCATCACGGCCCGGGCCCGACAAGCCAGTCTTTGCAAATACATGGGGTATGATCTCGCGGGTAAGAACCCACAAACCTGCATAACCCTATTCCAGTTGCAACCCAACTTCTTTCCCCGTCTTTCCCGGACTTGTTGTTTGTACCGTATTGTTTATCGTTTGCTTCCACCCCCAATGCCCTGGCTCGCGTCTGTTTTCTCCTCGGCGCCCTCACTGTGCCAGTACCCTCCTTGTCGGCGAATAAGCCGCTGCCCACCCTGATGAAAAATCTCCTCTTCAGCTTCCTCGCTCTCGTACTTGCCTTATCTGCGTCTGGTGCCGAGTCCCTGCGTCAAACCGTCAATTTCAACCGCGACTGGAAATTCCAGCTCGGCGATTTCCCCGGCGCCGAAGTCC
>JBEKZN010000368.1:0-4117 GCA_049509815.1 Opitutales bacterium | reverse complement strand
TCGTGACGTGCTTTACTCGCGTCGACCACGGGACCGCCGAGGTCGCCAACGATCGATTCGATGATTTTCACCACACGCTCTTGCATGTAGCTTTTGTTGAGGGCCACTCGCCGCTGCTCATAATCGGGAGCAGTGGGAGACAGTTGGTCGCGTTCCCGCCGATAGAGATCGTTCTTCAGCACCTGGTCGGTCAGTTCGTTCCAGACCATTTTGGTGATGCGGGTCTTCAGGGTGTCGTTCAGTGCGGTTTTGTCGAGGAAGGTTTTGATCGTCGGCTCGATGGCTTTCATCGTCTGGTCGATGATGCGGTCTTCCTTTTGGTTCAAAGCTTGGGTCTGGGTGTTCGAGTCGCGCTCGCGGCTTTCCCGCTCGATGCGATCGGCGCGGTCGAGGCGCTCCTGCACGTCGGGAGGTAACTTCGTGGGTTCGGTCTTCGCCCCCGGCATCTTGTAACCGTTCTTGACGAAGTTACCGAGGAATTCAATCGCACCCTTTAGATCGGTGGCGTAGCTTTTTGCTTCGTCAGTCTGGGCCGCCTTCAGCATCATCTCGGCAAGCTCGCCAATCTTCGAGTCGCGGAATCCGGAGACGTTGTCGATCAGTTTTGCAATCGAGCCGTCGTTCTTGAACGCTCCGGGGTTCGCGGGATCGGGAATCGGCTTGCCTTGGGCATCACGCTCAAAAGAGAGTTCCGCCAGGTGCGCCATGAAGTTGTTGAAGTTGGCGGGATCGTTGCCGGATTGGATGGCGCCGAATTTGTCTTCCATCGCGAAGAAGTTCTTCGCCCCATCTAAAGCGGTGTCGGCGGCTTCGAGCGTGGGGAAGCGTTCTTTGTACTGGACGCCTTCTGCGGCCATGCGTGCGTTGGCAGTGAGGGTCTCAACCGACAAGCCTTTGTCTTTCAGGAAGGCCTGCACTTCCGGCGGGGCTTCGGCGAGCGCGGCGGTGATCTTCTCGGCGGGCAGTGGGCCGAGCTTATCGAGAGGATTGACTTCGGCGGCGGGTTTCGCTGCCTCTGCGGCTGGTTTGGCGGCTTCCGCGGCGGGCTTCGCCGGTTCTGCTGCGGGCTTCGCTGGCTCGGCGGCAGGCTTCGCAGCTTCTACTGCGGGCTGAGTCGTGTCGGCAGGCTTGGTGAGCTCCGCTGCGGCTTCGCTGGTCGCGTCTTTGACGATGTCGGCAATCGAAGGCTCGGCGGCGGGCTGCGAAGCCGTTTCCGGCGCGGCCGCGCTCGCCGAACTTGACGATGCTGCCGGCGCGGCGGCTTCCGGGGCAGCTACAGCTCCGGCGGCGAAAAACATCGTGCCGCCGAAAGCAAACCAGTCCAGCAACTTGCTGATGAGTAAGTTCATGGGATTGTCCTTTGGGTTGTGCTTGAGGATGGGTGGTGCTTGGGGGTGCGTGCTTGAGCTACTGAACCTGCCATTCGGCGACTATTTGCAAAATCTGAAGCGCCTCTTCTTTCGGCAGCAAGTGAAGGTAATCTTTAACCGATAAACCGGGTTTCGTATTTACGCAGATAACGATTAAATGCAAATCCTTTGCGCCTTCGGGCCAACACGCCCGCTCGAAACCCGCTACATCGACGGCCTTCCAGTTAACAAACAAGAAATCGCCATCTTGCGGGTGGAGTTTGAGGATCGCATTTTGCGCGGCTTCTAGCGCAATCTGCCTCGCATCACGCAACAGGCGAGCCATATCCACACAGGGCTCATGCCGCGTGCCGCAAACCTTACAGTCGAATTCGAGTTCGACTGCCATCACTTTACTTTCGGCTTCAACTGCGCTGCACTCCACGCATCGAGCGCGGGATGCAACCGGAATTCGAGAGGCTTCTGTGTTCCCGCCAATTCAACGATCTCCACGTGGCCGTGGGTGCGAATGATCGAGTGGGCCATGTCGCGCATCGCAGGAGTCCAGCGCTGTCCGTTCATATTTAAGCGCGAGCCGCTCTTCGGAGATGTCTTCTTGTTGCTCATTGAATCGTCAACGGACTCGGCGTTGCTCCCGGCATGGGCGGCGCGGGCGTCGATTGCACCGCACCGGCGGGCAGCGCTGGACTGCCCGCCGGTTCCGGTGCTCCTGCTCCACTGGGCGCATTCCCTGGGCCGGGCATCGGCGGGGCCATCTGCATCTGTTGCAGCATGCGCAGCTTTTCGAGATAGAGCATCAGGTTGTCGAAGCCGTCGGGGAATTCCTGCAACAACTGGCCGCCAGTGCGTAATCCGTAGACCACCACCGCCTCAATCGATTCTTCCCAGTACTCCCGCAGCAGATCGGCGTTCGGCTGCACCGAACATTGCTTGATGGGCAGTCCGGTGACCGGATCGGCCACGGTAAGCGGGGCTTGCTCGATGAGTTTCGTGACGTCGCGCTGCACCCAGCGCCGGGCATCCTCTTCCGGCAATTGCATGTCCGGCGGCCCGAGGTAGCGGATCATCTGCCGGCGGTTCTGATAGTTATTCAGGATCTCCATCAGCACCGGGTTTTCTTTGCCGCGGGAGAGCACAAACTCGATCATCTTCATGTAGAGATCGCGCTGCTGCTCGAATCCCATGGGGTACGCCTGGTCGGCTTCGGGATGGGCATGGGCTTTGCCGGCGAGATCGGCGAGGCGAATCGCTTCGTTCTTGAAGTCGGGGCTGTCTTCGTCCTGGACGACGTCGTACACATCATCGACCGCGTTTGCGGCAAAGCAATCCACGCTCTGCATCGAGGAGCGTGCGGTTTCCTGCCGGATCTGGTCCCAATCGCCCCAGAGCACGCCCATGGCGACTCGCAGCGCTTGCTCCTGGCCTTTGGCGGTGTCGATGTCTTTCTGTGTCCCGCCGTAGGTTTGGGGCACGATACGGGTGAGCAACTGAATCGTCATCTTCAGATCGGTCGAACGCTTGAAGACCTGGTCGGAGATTTCGGTCTTGAATTGTTTGAACACATCGTCCATCGAGCGCGTCCCATCTTTCATGGGGATGCCGACCATGCGGCCCGGCGCCATGTGCTGGTTATTCAACTGCTTCCCCACCAGCTTCATGTTGTAGATGGTCACGCCCATCGAGGCCCGGTCGCAGTACTCCTGCAGCATGTTCTCGTTGTCGTTGATCTCGTCCTGGATGGGCATCGCCGGAGCTACGCGCGCCGGAGGGAAGAGTCCCAGATCGGTGCGCACCCCGGCCCACTCCCATTCTTTCCACATGGCGCATTTGCGGCCATCGAGCGGGTCGTCGCCGAGCGTTGCTAAACAAAGCCCCTCAGGGAATAAATCGTGAAGCTTCTGCGCGTCCTCGCGCTTGTCGAGGTAGTCAAAGGCGTCGGGTTGGTAGAACGTGCGGTGGTAGGTGGGCAACGTCTGCGGCGTGATCAGGCCGCGCTGAATACTAGGCGAAAGAGCGCGCATACGCGCAATCCGCTCAATTTCCCCGTCCGGGGAAGAAGTATCACTGCCTCGCTTCACCAGATCCCAGGCGTCCGGGTACATCCCGCGCAGGGCGCCGGAAAAGATTTCCGCTTCGAGATCGATCAGCGGAGTATTCAAGAGCGGCTTCGGCGAATCCGCCCGCGCGTAGGGCATGGCATCGATCTGCAGGCAGTTGTAGATGCCTTGCTGCACTTGCCCTTTCACGACTTTCTTCTTTCCCGTGACCATCGGCATCTTGGCGGTGATGCCCCGCAGTTGGGGCAGGAATAGCGGTGCGGGATGACCTGCTGAGACTGCCACTCGATCACGTCTTCGTAGGCGGGCTCGCACAGCCGTTCATCCATCGTCCAGCGGGTGTGGCGGAAGTAGCTGCCGGCGTAGAAGAAAGCCTTGAGCTGCTGTTCGAGCATCTGGCTTTCGTTGTTCTGCCGCCCGATGAGGCGCGCGGCCCGGCTGCGAGTCTCGGCCGCCCGGTTGTCGAGATCGTCCTCGGCGTTGTCCGGCCACCACTCGACTCTTGGGACGGAGGCTTTCAGGACGGAGACGTACACCCCTTCGAGAAACTGGATGTAGTTGTGGGCGTACTGGTAGAGGTTCGCGAGATCCGCCGCGTCGGACGCGCCCCCGAGTCCTCCGCCCGATTCCATGAACGGGTTGTAGTAGGAGTTGGTGTAGGCATCGAGGACGCAGAACTGGTTGTCTTTC
>JBEKZN010000367.1:0-2588 GCA_049509815.1 Opitutales bacterium | reverse complement strand
CCGCTGGTGGTGCCGCGCAGGACCAGGTAGGTGGTGGCGTTGGCGGAGGCGGTCCAGGCGAGGGCGACGGTGGTGTTGCCGGGGGTGGCGGTGAGATTCGTCGGCGCGAGGGGCGGGGGCGCAGGGGTGGCGGAGACCTGGGCGGAGGTGCTGGAGCCGGAGCTGTTGTTGGCGGTTACGACGTAATAGTAGGTGGTGCCGTTGGCGGCGCTGGTGTCCTTGAACGTGGTGGCGGTGACGCCGGTGGCGAGGGTGGTGTAGCCGGAGCCGGAGGTGGTGCTGCGCAAGATGGAGTAGTTGCCGGCGCCGGCGGCGGCGCTCCAGGTGAGGGTGACGTTGCCGTTGCCGGCGGTGGCGGTGAGGTTGCCGGGAGCTGGAGCGGGACCAAAAACGGTGACGGTGATTTGATGGGCCGTGGCGGTGTTGAAAGTAGCGGCCTGATGGGCTCCCGAGGGGGGCATGTACGTGAAGGCGGGTGAGCCGGAGAGAGCGCCCGTGTAGGTCAGCAGTGTATAGTTGCCCACGGTCAAATTGGACGCCGCAGTCACGACCACCGTTCCGCTCAAGGTCACGTTGCCGGTGACGGAGAGGTTGCCGGAGCTGTTGAGCAGCAGGCCGCCGCCGGATTGCACCGTGAGCGGGGCCGCGATGGTGCCGTTGCCACTCAAGATCGCGCCGGACTGCACAATCAGCGCGGTGCCCGGCACTGAGGCGGTGGCCAGCGTGCCGGTGAGGTTCAGCGTGCCGGCAGCAAGGGTAGTCGCGCCGGTGTAGGTGTTGGCACCGGAGAGTGTGAGCGTGCCGAGGCCGGTTTTGGTGAGGGCGCCGGCGCCGGAGAGAATACCATTAAGTGTGATATTATATGATATACCGGAGCTGTTCGCCGTTTGGAAGGTCGTGATCCCGTTCAGGGTGAGGGGGGCGGAGGAGGTCCAGTTCGCGGTGGCACCGACGGTGGCGTTGCCGAGAGAGGCCGCCACCGTGCTGGTGGGTTGGTTCAGCACGAGGCCGACGCCGCCGAGGTAGAGGGTGGCGCCGCCGTTCAGGGTGAGAGTGGAGGTGCCGGTGGCGGAGTTGGCGGAATTGAGCGTAATGCCGCTCAGGGTAGCGGTGCCGGCGGTGATCGAGGCGGTGGCGGTTACGCCCGAGCCGGTGGACAGCAGGAGGCCGTCCGTGCCGAGGTAGGTGAGCGAACCGCCGGTCATGGTGAGGGTTGCGCCATTGCCGCCGGTTCCCACAGCGAAGGCACCGGTGGAGCTTGAATTTCCGATAGCGAGGCTGCCGCCGGACAGGGCGAAATCGCCGGTATGGTCGGCATTGCCCTCAACGGCCAGGGAGGTGGCGGTGACGGTACCTTTTTGGATGATGAGGCCGTTGCCGGAGCCATAATCCCTGACCACGGACATGGCGCCCAGTGCGACGGCGCCGGTGGTGTTGATATTGACCTGCCCGCCGGTGTCGGAGGTGGAGGCGAGATTGATGGTGGTGAAGACGGCCGAGGCGTTGCCGTTGATAAACAGGCTGGAGGTGCTTTCGCCGCCGCCGATTCCGATGTTGACCGTTCCTGCCGTGGCCGTGCCGCCAGTGAGGTACAACAAGGCGGCACCTGAAACGGTATCAACGCCGATGGTAATGGTGCCGCCGGATGAGCCAAAGGAGCCTCCGGAGATGGTCAGGTTGGCGCCATCGTTCACGGTGGTGTTGCCGGGGTAATTGGCGTTGGCGAGGGTCCAGCCGGTGCCGTTTGCGGTTACTGTCAGGGTGCCACTGCCGTTGGCCACGTTGCCGCTGAGCGTATTGGCATTGGCATTGGCGCCGTTAAGGGTGAGGATCGCCGTCACTCCACTGGCGGCAGTGATGTTGCCGCCGAAGTCGAGAGTGCCTTCACCCGCTCCCGTGCCGGTGGGGCTGTTATTGGCGAAAGTGTAGTTGCCTTCGAGGACGAGAGGCGCGTTGATTTTCTCCTGGGCGTTGGTCGAAGTGAGAGTGGAGAGAATTTGAATCGTGCCGTTGGCGGAGAGCAAAAGGGGGTAGCCGCCGGTGGTGCCGATGGTGTAGTTGCCGGCCGCGGTGTCAAAGCTGATGCCGCCGATGTTCTGGGTGGCCTGATCGATGATGACCGGAGTGCCGCTGTTGCCCCAGCCCTGGGCGGAGATGGCCGAATTGAAGGTCGCGACATTCGGGCTGGTCACAACCGCCGTCCCGCCCGGGGCAGCGCCACCCACCCAGTTGTCCGCATCACTCCAGTCGGCATTGGTCGCGTCGCCTCCGTTCCAAGTTTGATTGCCACCTTGAAGGGCCGGAACGGCGCTGACTTCGTCCGAGTTGACCGAGGTGCCGTTCACGTTCGATGCGGCCACTTCGTAGTAATAAGTGACTCCGTTGGTCAGGCCGGTGTCGGTGTAGTTTGTGCCGGTTATCCCGGTGACCAGGGTTGTCTCACCGCCGCTGCTGGTTCCGCGCATGATGACGTAGCTGGTGGCACCGGCGGAAGCGCTCCAATTCAGCGTGACGCTGGTGTTGCCCGGAGTCGCCGTCAAGTTGGCGGGTGGGTCGGGCGGGGAAGTCAGGCTCAAGACCGTCGAATT
>JBEKZN010000366.1:0-3234 GCA_049509815.1 Opitutales bacterium | reverse complement strand
CTCGGCGTCGGACATGTGGTGCTTGTCTTCCGGGCGGGCGTGGAAGGGCCCGCCCATCATGGGCGCGGCGATCAGCGTGGCCTTGGTCTCCGCCGTGACATCCTCCGCGGGCATCGGGGTTTCAATGCCGGCAAGCGGGAACTCCTTGCGCAGCGGGTGGTAAGGGTAGGCGTCCCACATCAGGATGCGCGTCAGGTTCGGGTGGCCTTCGAAGTTGACGCCGAACATGTCAAAAACCTCGCGCTCGTGCCAGTTGGCGGAGGCATACAGACCGGTGAGCGAGGGCACCGCGGGAGCGGCGTCTTCCGGAGCCAGGGTGGCGACGCGCAGGAAGAGCTTTTTCGCGCCGTTATAGAAGTGATAAAAGACCCCGAAGCGCGGGCTCTGCTGGTCCCAGTCCACCCCGCAGACGTCCAGAAGCATGGTGAAGCCCAGTTCATCGCGCAGCACCTGAGCGAAGCCGGGCAATTCGCCGGCGGGCACATTCAACGCCGGAAAATCGCCGGTGGGGCGCTCGGTTACGTTGGGAAACCGTTGCTTGAGCGTCTCGAGAATTGTCTGCATGTGGGGGGTGCGCAATAAGAAGCATTCGGGCCGGAAAGGCGCCCAAAAACTGGCTGGGCCTATTTGCCCTCCCCGATGATCGCCGGATCGTTGGGCCGCGGCTTGAACAACCCGCGCACCGACGACTCGCGTCCGATTTTCTGCTGCAAATGCATCATGCCGTCGAGCAGCGCTTCCGGGCGCGGCGGGCAGCCGCTGATATAGATGTCCACCGGCACCACCCGGTCCACCCCCTGGAGCACCGCGTAGGAACGGTACATGCCGCCGCTCGAGGCGCATGCCCCCATGGCGATGACCCATTTCGGCGCGGCCATCTGGTCGTAAATGCGGCGCACCACCTCGGCGATTTTATAAGTGACGGTTCCGGCGACGATCATGCAGTCAGCCTGCCGGGGTGAAAAGCGCATGACCTCCATGCCGAAGCGCGAAATGTCGAACCGGGAGCTCGCCGCCGCCATCATCTCGATGGCGCAACAGGCCAGGCCCATGGGCATCGGCCACACCGAGTTCTTCCGCACCCAGTTGATGACGGCGTCGGCCCGGGAGATCACCACTTCCCCCTCGATTTTGCTGTTGTACGCGAATTCGGTGTGAGTCGTGACCATGTTTAAAGGCAATGAACTGGGTTGGTGATGCGGCGAATGCGGCCTATGCAGCAAGAAACAAGCCCACAGTAGGAGAAACTTTTCAGTCAACAAGCCAGGCTTCTTCAAGCAATTCCGGCCAAAGGCACCCGGACGTCCCGCCAAAAAGATTGCTTGCATTGCCCTGGCGGGCACCCTACGCTCCCGACCCATCCTAGATTTAGTGTTAGGTTAGCGTGATTTGGTGAATTGTCAGGCGAGCTCTGCCTCGGTGATGATTTGAAACCCGGCGTTCGGGAACAGTCCGTGAACTTCAGGTTAGATCCAGGGTAATATCATCATGAGTTCCAAACTCTTCGTGGGCAATCTTGCCTTCTCTACTACGGAAAACGAGCTGCGCGACCTGTTCTCGGCGCACGGCAATGTCGCTGAAATCTTCGTCGCCATGGACAAATTCACGGGCCGCCCGCGCGGCTTCGCGTTTGTCACCATGGGCTCGGCGCAGGAAGCCCAGGCGGCCATTGCGGCCATCAACGGCACCAACGTCGGCGGTCGTGACCTCGCGGTCAACGAAGCCCGTCCGAAAGAAGACCGGCCCAACCGCTCCTTCGGTGGCGGTGACCGCGGCGGCGATCGTGGCGGCTACGGCGGCGGCGGTGGCGACCGTGGCGGCGAGCGCTCCTACGGCGGCGGCGACCGTGGCGGCAATCGTGGCGGCGGCCGTCGCTACTAGTTGGCGCCCCCGTTTTCCAACGGTTCCTTTTCGAGGCGAAGCCCCTTACCGGGCTTCGCCTTTTTGTTGGGCACAGGGGCCGTTTCGCAGAGCAGCCCGGCACGGTTGCGTCAGACCTTCTTCGCCCAGCCGGCGATTTCATCGAGGTACGCCGGCGGGAGCTGGTGGCGTCGTGCGCCCACCAGAATTTTCTCGAGGTAGCCGTCCTTGGGCGGACCTTCACTAATAACCGTATCGATGTAAATGAGGGCCGGAATCGTGTAGCCAAAGTCGGTAATCACCTCGAGCCGTTCCCGGCGGTAGATGAGCTCGAGGACTCCCTCGCGCTGATCCAGTTCACGCTCATCGAGTTCGGTCAGCGCGGCGAGCACGCCGTGCACGATGCTGCCGGTCCGCCAGATGACATTGCCGTACCCGCGCGACGTGATGATGAAGCGGTGATCCGGCAGCGCGGCCCGGCAAAGGAAATGCGAGCACGGGCAGCGTTCATGGAACTGCCGCTCGTTCATGTTGGAACCGTAGGCGAAGTAAAGGGAGTAGCGCATGGGGTTCGGAAGTGTCGGCGGCTAATTTCCGCGGCTCGGCTTTAACTCAAGCGCACCGTGGCCGTGCCGTCGAGGCGTTTCGCCAGATCAATCGGATCGCCGACGGACACCTCCCGGGGATTCACCTGGTAGGCCCAGACCTCGAAATGGACGAGCGCGGCCTCGCCGTAAATCGTCCCAAAGGCGCCGTCCACGGCGTCCAGGCCGTGGGCGAGCTTGATGCGCCCGATGCGCGGAACATTGTAGCGTGGATCGAAAATGAACCACTCCTGGCCGAGATAAACCTCAAAATAGGCGTGAAAATCCATGGGCGCGCCCGAATCCACGTAGCCGATGTCCGGCAAATGCCCGGTCACGTAACGGGCGGGCAGATTAAAGGCCCGGCACAGCGCGATGCCCACGTGGGCGAAATCGCGGCACACGCCGTAGCGCCGCTCGAGCACTTCGGAGGCCGAAAGGTCGGGCCGGCCCGACATGTAACGGTACTCGATGTTGGTGTGAATCCAGTCGCAGATGGCCCGCACGCGCGGCAGGCCGTTCACGGTGTGCCCGAAATGATTCCAGGCGAAATTCAGCAGCTTGTCCGAATCGCAATAACGGCTCGGCAGCGTGTAGCGCAGCAATTCGAAGGGAATCTGGCTGACGGGCAGGAGGTTGTTCTGCACGTTCCAACTGTCGGGCGCGGAGCGCACGGCCACGAGGGCATCGTGGCGGATTTCATTGCGCCCCGGCATGAGGATGGAGCGGTAGGTGGTGTTGCCGTGGGTGTCCTGAAATTCGTACGAGGGCCAGCCGATGCCAAAGGAGA
>JBEKZN010000365.1:0-2907 GCA_049509815.1 Opitutales bacterium | reverse complement strand
CCGGATGCTGCCCGTGCTTCTCCCGCTTCGCCGCCGCCGCGCTCTCCGCCGCCGGCCGGTTGTCAATCCAACCCGGGCACACCGCGTTCACCCGCACCTCCGGCCCCAGGCTCACCGCCAGCGCCCGCGTCAGCCCCAGCATCCCCGCCTTGCTCGTGCTGTAGGCCTCCGTGTTCGCCTCCGACTGCAGCGCCCGCGTCGAGGCGATGTTCACGATCGCGCCGCCCGTTCGCCGCAAATACGGCACCGCCTGCTTCGCGCACAAAAACGCCCCCGTCAAATTCACCCCAATCCACCGGTTCCAATCCCTCAGCGCCAGCTTCTCCACCGGACCGTTGTAAGGGCTCGCCAGCCCCGCGTTGTTTACCAGCCCATCCAGCCTCCCAAATTCCTTAATTACCTGCCGCACCGCCGCCGCCACCTGTTTCTCATTACTCACGTCGCACCGCACAAACACTGCCCGCGCGCCCTCTTTTCCAACCTTCGCATTCAATTCCTTCGTCGCCGCTCGCCCCGGGTTAACCAGCACGTCCGCCAGCGCCACATTCCAGCCCTCCGCCAGCAGCCGCTCCGCGATCCCGCGCCCAATCCCGCGCGCCGCGCCCGTCACCAACGCCGTCGGTCTGCCCTCCATGGCCATCATTCCATTACGCCGGCCCCGCCCGCCGCCGCAAGCTTTAGCCTCGCCCTCTGCGCATATATTTGCTAGTCAATGGACTATATTCGCGCCTCGCGCATCTCACGTTTGCCAAGTCCTCGCCCCACCGGTTATTTATGACGGTTTTTGGGATACCTGTCAGGTACATGTTTCGCTTTGCCCAAGGTCTGCGCCCCGGCAGCCCCATCCGTTGCGCTTGGCCTCACTTCCTGCTCCTTGTTGCAACCCTCCTCCTTTCCGCTCCGCTGCTCCGCGCCCAAACCACGGCTGCCGACCGCACCGCCTTCCCCGGCAGCATCAAACCCGTGGCCCCGTCCGCCCCCACCGCGCAAATCAAGCGCTCCCGCCCGACCATCACCCGCACCGCCCTCAGCGCGGTTGAAAACGCCGCCCCCATGCAGGTCGAAGTCGCCTTCAGCTTGCGTAACTTCGCCCAACTTCGTGATGCCCTCGACCAAGGTCACCGCATCTCCCCCGCCGACCTCGCCACCCACTACCTCCCACTCCCCGCCGACTACGACCGGGTCGCCTCTTGGCTCACCGGTCGCGGCCTCAAAATCACCCGCCGCGACCCCAGCCGCCTCGCCCTCTTCGTCCAAGGCTCCGTCCGGCAAATCACCGACACCTTCCAGGTCTCCTTCGCGCGCGTTGCCCTCAACGGCCGGGAATACACCTCCGCCATCTCCGCGCCCAGCGTGCCAACCACTCTTGCCTCGCCCATCCTCGGCATCAACGGCCTCCAGCCCCACCTGCGCATGACGCCCCACGCTCGCCTCGCTGCGCCCGCCACCCCCAACTCCACCACCGCCAACGGCCCGCCCTTCATCCCCTCCCAAATCGCCCTGGCCTACAACGCCTCCGGCCTTTCCCAAACCGGCTCCAACCAAACCATCGCCATCGTCATTGACACCTTCCCCTCCACCACCGACCTCACCGCCTTCTGGTCCGCCTGCAACGTCCCCCAATCCCTCTCCAACATCGATTTGATCCAAGTCGTCAACGGCACCCTGCCGTCCCCTGATCTCGAATGCTCCCTCGACACCGAGTGGACCAGCTCCCTTGCCCCCGCCGCCAAAATCCGCGTTTACGCCACCCTCGACCTTGAACTCACCGACCTCGACCTCGCCTACGAGCAAATCATCTCCGACCTCCCCACCCAGCCCAACCTCCACCAAGTCTCCCTCAGCTACGGCGGCGCCGAAACCGAATTCCCCGACACCGAACTCGCCACCGACTCCCAATTCTTTGCCATCCTGGCCGCCTCCGGCGTCACCGTCTGCGTCTCCTCCGGCGACGGCGGCTCCAACCCCAACTCCGATGGCGATTACGACTCCTCTGTCACCCCATCCCCCGAAGCCCCCGCCTCCGACCCCAGCGTCACCAGCGTCGGCGGCACCAGCCTTACCGTTGATCAAACCACCGGCAACGTCACCAGCGAAACCGCCTGGTCTGGCAGCGGCGGCGGCATCAGCTTCTTCTTCCCGCGCCCCGCCTGGCAAACCGGCCCCGGCGTCCCCGCCGGCACCACCCGCCTCGTCCCCGACGTCGCCTCCGATGCCCCCCTCGGCTACCTCAACCCCCTGCTCTACCCCCAAAACGGCTCCGCCAATTTCCGCGACATCACCTCCAGCAGCAACGGCGATTACTCCGCCGGCCCCGGCTACGACCTCGTCACCGGCCTCGGCGTGCCCGTCGTTTCCAATCTCCTCAACCTCCTCACCAGCGAACCGGCCATCGTCACGCCCCCGTCTGGCACCGAGGTCATTTTTAATACTAACGCCACCTACAGCGTAACCGCCGCTGGTGCTGGCCCGCTCAGCTACCAGTGGCAGCTCCTCCCCGTCGGCTCTTCCACCTGGAGCAACCTCGCCGACAGCGCCACCTACTCCGGCTCCGCCACCGCCAACCTCACCGTTGCCAACGCCACCACCGCCATGAGCGGCGACCAGTTCCAGTGCGTCGTCACCAACCCCTTCGGCAATGTCACCACCTTCCCCCTCGCCGTCCTCGTCGTGGACGTCCCCTTCGTCGTCTCCACTTTCGCCGGTCAGACTGGCAACACCGGCACCCTCAATGGCGTCGGCGCTGCTGCCCAATTCAACCTCCCCATCGGCCTCGTCTCCGACTCCGGCGGAAATATCTACGTCGCCGACACCTACAACCAGCTCATCCGCAAAATCTCCCCCGCCGCCAACGTCACCACCCTCGCCGGCACGGCCAATGTCACCGGCAGTTCCAACGGCTCCGGC
>JBEKZN010000364.1:0-3344 GCA_049509815.1 Opitutales bacterium | reverse complement strand
GAAATTAAAGCGGGTGGTTTAGCCAAAGCGGCCGGAGACATAGGCTTCGGTCTGGGGGTCTTTGGGGTTCATGAAGATTTGCTCGGTGTCGCCGTACTCGATGAGCTTGCCCATGTACATGAAGGCGGTTTTGTTGGCGACGCGGGCGGCTTGCTGCATGTTGTGGGTGACGATGACGATGGTGTACTCGCGGCTGAGTTCGTGGATGAGTTCCTCGACTTTGCCGGTGGCGATGGGGTCAAGGGCGGAGCAGGGCTCGTCCATGAGGAGGATTTCAGGGCGGTTGGCAATGGCGCGGGCGATGCAGAGGCGCTGTTGCTGTCCGCCGGAGAGGCTGGTGCCGGGGCGGTGGAGGTGGTCTTTGACTTCGTCCCAGAGGGCGGCAAGGCGGAGCGATTCCTCGAGCCGGCGTCCGAGGAAGACCTTGTCGCGCACGCCATTGAGGCGCAGGCCGACGAGGACGTTTTCGGCGATGGTGAGGGTGGGGAAGGGGTTGGATTTTTGGAAGACCATGCCGACGCGGCGGCGCACGATGGTGGGGTCGATGCCTGGGCCATAGAGGTCGTCGCCGAGGATGCGGATGGAGCCGGTGTGGCGGGCACCCGCGGTGAGCTCGTGCATGCGGTTGAGGGAGCGCAGAAGGGTGGACTTGCCGCAGCCGCTGGGGCCGATGATGGAGGTGACGCTGTGGGCAGTAATTTGGAGGGTGACGTTTTTGATGGCCTGGTGGGAGCCGTAGTAAATGCAGAGATCCTGGATGTCGAACGCGATCTTGGGCGGACCGCTGATGGCGGGGGCCTCGGGGGGCTTGATGTTGGTCATGGGTTTGAGGGCCGGGGCGGGCAGCTTGACGGCGGACTCGACGGCGGGCTTTTCTTCGGCGCTCATGGGAGAGGGTGTGTTGGTGGTGGGAGTGATCATGGCGGGTAGCGGGTTATTTTCTGCCAGAGGAGAAAACGCGCACCCCCGCGCTCAGGCAGAACACGATGAAAATGAGGACCAAGGCGCCGGCCCAGGCCTGGCGATGCCAGTCGTCGTAGGGGGAGATGGCATAGGCGAAAATTTGGAGCGGCAGGGAGGCGATGGGCTGGGAGAGGCTGTGGTTCCAGTTGCTGTTGCCAAAGGCGGTGAAGAGCAGGGGGGCCGTTTCACCGGCTATGCGGCCCAGTGCGAGCAGGATGCCGGTAATAATGCCTTTGAGGGCGGTGCGCAATACGATGTGCACGGTGATTTTCCAGCGCGGGATGCCGAGGGCGAGTCCCGCTTCGCGGTAGGCGTTGGGCACGAGCACGAGGACTTCCTCAGTGGTGCGCAGAACCAGGGGAATCATGATGAAGCCCAAAGCCAGGCCGCCCGCCCAAGCGGAGAAGGTTTTGTAAGGAACGACCGCCATTTCGTATGCCACCATGCCCCAGACGATGGAGGGCACGCCGTTGAGGACGTCGGCCCCGAAGCGGATCCAGGCGTTGATGTGATTGCCGCCGTATTCGGAGAGGTAGATGCCGCCGAGCAGGCCGATGGGCATGCCAAAAAGCAGGGCCAGGCCCATAAGCTCAAGGGTGCCAACGATGGCGTTGGCCATGCCGCCGCCGACTTCGCCGACAGGCTTGGGCAACTGGGTGAAGAAGGCCCAGTTTACCGATCCGATGCCTTGAACCACGAGGTGGTAGAGCACAAGGATGAGCGGCGTGACGACGAGCACGGCGCAGGTCACCGAGATGACGCTCATGCAGGCGCTCTTAGCTTTGCGATACTGGTCGTAAGTGGCGGACATGGGGGCGGCGAGATGGAAAATGGAAGATGAAAAAGGGAAGAACTGGGAGTTGAAAACAGGAGGTGTACGGGATGAGGATCAGGCGCGCCGGGAGCCGGGGCTTTCAATGGACTTGATCAGAATGAGAGCGAAGATGTTGACGATGATCGTCACGCCGAGCAGCACGAGGCCGATTTCAAAGAGGGCCTGCAGGTACATGTCGTCCTGGGCCTCGGCGAATTCGTTGGCGATGACGCTGGCGAGGGTGTAACCCGGAGCGAGGAGGGATGCGGAGATTTGCGGGATGTTGCCGATGACCATGGTGACGGCCATCGTTTCGCCGAGGGCGCGGCCCAAGCCCAGAACGGCGGCGCCGAGGAGACCGCGGCGGGCGTAGCTGAGCACGGCGATGCGGGTGACTTCCCAGCGGGTGGCGCCGAGACCGTAGGCGGCCTCGCGCTGGAGGTCGGGCACGGCGCGCAGGATTTCACGCGAAACGGAGGTGACGATGGGCAGAATCATGATGGCGACAATGATGCCAGCAGCCAGCATGCAGGCGTAATTCGCGCCGGACAAGAGTTGGCCAATCAAGGGCAAAGGCCCCACATAAGTTTTCAATACCCCGAGGACATGGGCACGCAGCCATGGCACCATGACGAAGATGCCCCATAAGCCCCAGATGACGCTGGGAACGGCCGCGAGCATTTCGATGACCGAGGTGAGCGGCTGGCGGAGCCAGAGTGGGGCGAGGTCGGTCAGGAAAATGGCAGTGCCAATGCTCAAGGGCACGGCGATGATGAGGGCGATCGCGGAAGAAACAACTGTGCCATAGATGAAGGGCAGGGCACCAAAGTCGTCGTTGACCGGATCCCAAGTCGAGCTAAACAGAAAGTGCCAGCCAAACTTGGCGATGGACTGGTGGGAACCTTGGATCAGAATAAAAGCCACCAGCAAGAAAAGGACGCCGACGACAATGGCCGCGAGCATCGTGATGCCGCGAAAAAGGCCGTCTCCCCAGCGGGTGGGAGGCGGCAATGCGGCGGCGCTCAGGGTCGGCGAAGCCGTGCTGACAGCGGACGTGGAAACGGGAGTGGGCGGCATGGCTAGGAAGGGAAAAGAACGGGCGGAAAAGGATGGGACTTGGTCCGCCCGGTTCGGTGCCTTTAATGATTATACAAGCGCATCAGGGCGCAGAGCTATATTTTACGCTGCCGAGCACGGTGAGTTCGCGTTGTTGCAGGGCATCGGGCAAGGGCGCATAGTCGAGGGCGGGCGTAAGTTTCTGGCCATCGGTGATGGCCCACTTGAGGAAGGCGATAAGGGCTTTGCCTTTAACGGGATCTTTTTGGGTGGCGTAGATAAGAATCCAGCTCGGGCCGGCGATCGGGTAGGCTTGGGGGCCGGGAGCATTCACGATGGAGAAGCGGAAATCGTCGGGAATCGTCGCCGTGGCAAGAGCGGCGCTGGCGGAGTCCGGAGAGGGCGTGATGAAGTTGCCCGAGGAGTTCTTCACATCGGCATAGGCGATCTTGTTTTGATCGGCATAAGCCAGTTCGACGTAGCCGATGGCTCCCGGCTGCTGGCGCACTTG
>JBEKZN010000363.1:0-3745 GCA_049509815.1 Opitutales bacterium | reverse complement strand
AGGACCGCGCCCGCCTCGGCGGCGCCCTCGCCACCTTCTGACCCGCCGACAAAAAAATCATCCACGGCATGAAAGACGCTGCTCTTCTTCCGAGCGCCATCGTCGAACCCGCCCCCGCCGCCGAACCCGCCCTCCAAAACACCGCTACCACCTGACCCACTCCTCCGCCTCAACTTTTTTAACTTTTCAACCCTTCAACTTTTTAACCCTTTAACCTTTCAAGCCTTTAACCCCCTCTATGGACGACCCGGAAGCAACCACTCGCTCCATGCCCCCGTTCCCCGGCGAAACCGCCTCCGCGCGCCAGGAACGCAAATTCATCCTTCACGTCGTGCAGCCGGGCCTGCTCGGCCTCATGGACGGCTCCGTCTCCACCCTCGCGCCGCTCTTCGCCGCGGCCGAAATGACCGGCCGCTCCGAATCCGCCTTCATCGTCGGCCTCGCCGCCTCGCTCGGCGCCGGCATCAGCATGGGCCTCGCCGAAGCCTTGTCCGACGACGGCGAACTCTCCGGCCGCGGCAAACCCATCTCGCGCGGCTTCGTCACCGGCCTGGGCACCATCATCGGTGGCATGGGCCACACGCTTCCCTTTCTCATTTCCAACCTGCACGTCGCCCTCCTCGTCGCCTACGTCGTCGTCGTGTTCGAACTGATCGCCATCGCTGTCATCCGCTGGAAATTCATGCACAGCCCGCTCAAGCAGACCGTCGTGCAGGTCATCATCGGCGGCGGCATCGTCTTCGCCGTCGGCCTCTGGCTCGGCCAGTGGGGCGGCAGCAGCTAGAACAAATTTTTGCCGAAATTCACAAAATTTAACGCATCGCCCAGGCTCTCCTCTTCAAGCCCATTCTTGTTCTGCGCATCCTGTTCATCCCGTCTGAAAATTTCCCCCCCTGATTCTTTTCATTCTGTAAATTCTGTCTGAAAATCTTTTCCCACTTCTCCTGGTGCCCCGCCGCGATGGCTTCCAACTCCGCCCGGTTCGCCGCCCGCTCGATCGCCCCGCGCAGCATCGCCCCGTCCGGCATTCCCTTTGCCAGGCTCTTCAACGCCGCGCGCATCCCGCCCAAATTCCCGCTGTCCGGCCCCTTGCCCTCCAGTTCCAGCCGCTCGTCGAGGTAACGAAAAATCGCCTCCCACCGCTCGGCTAGCGTCGGTGCGCCGGGTGCCGCTGCGCCCGCCAGCGCCGCTTTTATTTCCCGGAAAATCCACGGGTAGCCCAGCGCCGCGCGCCCGATCATCAAGCCCGCCACCTTCGTTTCGCGCCGCAGCTTCACCGCCATCGCCGGGCTGTCCACGCTCCCGTTGCCCACCACCGGCATCGTCACCGCCTCGGCCACCGCCGCGATGGTTTCCCAGTCCGCCCCGCCGCTGTAACCCTGCTCCTTCGTGCGCCCGTGCACCGCCAGCGCCCGCATCCCCGCGTCCTCCAGCCGCCGCGCCGCCTCCAGCGCCACGATCGACTGTGCGTCCCAACCCAGCCGGATCTTCGCCGTCACCGGCGTTTCCGGCGCCGCCTCCGCCACCGCCCGCGCAATCCGCTCCAGCAGCGGCAAGTCCCGCAGCAGCGACGACCCCGCGTGCCGGCACGTCACCTTGTCCGCCGGGCAGCCGAAATTGATGTCCATGAAATCCGGCCGCAGCCGCGCCACCACCAGCCGCGCCGCCGCCGCCATTTGCTCCGGGTCGCCCCCGAAAATCTGCACCCCCAGCGGCCGTTCCATTTCCGCGAAATATAGGTCCCGCCACACCCCCTCGTGCCCGCGCAGCAAACTCTCCGCGTGCGCAAACTCCGTCACCAGCACATCCGCCCCCTGTCCCTTGCACAAACGCCGGAACGGCCCGTCCGTGAACCCCGCCATCGGCGCCAGGTACAACGGGCAGCGCCCCGCCCCGAACCACGGCAGGCTCGGCGGCGCGACGGCGATGAGGTCAGTCTCCAGCATGGCTGAATCCTATTCTCTAACCGCATTCGCGCCGGAATTCCACCGCAAACGCCGCGCTCTCTTCCTCTTCGCCCCTCATCCATTTTAACCCTTCACTGGTCCACCCGATCCGTCAGCCCCGCCAGCGCCCCCGCAAAGTCCGCCACGTCCGCGGCCAGCCCGCGCACCCGCTTCCGCAGTTCCCCCTCGTCGTCCAGTTGCTCATCGACAAAATCGTGCTCCGTCGCATAGACAAACCGCGGCACCACCACGCAGCCCCGTCAGCTCGATCAGATTTTTCGCCGCCGCGTTGATGTCGTAGTTGTACACCGGCACCGCCATCACGATCCCCTGCGCCGCGTGGATTTTTCCCGTCATTTTTTCCACCATCGGGTGCTCGTACGCCGCCCCCCCGTCGCACACCGGCAAACCCAGCTCCGCCAGCACCACCAGCTCCGCCTCGTGCCCGGCCGCGCGCAAATCCTCGAGCGCCAGTTGCGCCAGTTGCGCCCCGCGGCTGGTCGGGTTGAGTGAACAACTGAAAACAAGCACGCGCATGGTTGCCAAGGCTGGCACGAATCATCACCGCATCCGCCTCCCGAAACAATGGCAAAAACAAACCCCGGCCGCGCAAAGCGGCCGGGGTTCGCAATCCAGCGAAAGCTGGACCAATCAACCTTACGACGGCGAAACGAGCGACGGGTTGGTGTTCGGCACCGTGCTCTTGCCGTTGTTGTTTGTCGTCGTCGTGGTCGTCGTGGTCGTCGGCGGCGCAGCCGGAGCCGCGGTCGGAACCGTCACCGGCGGCAGACCGTCTTGAGCCCGCACCTCGTTGACCGCTGTGTACAGCTCGTCAATCACCGCTTGCGCGTCAGCGCCGGTGTAGGCTTGGCCAGCAACCGTGATCGAACTGACTTGGCCGCTGTCGTTGGTCGTAATTGCAATCGCAACCTGGCCGCCTTCCTTGATGTCCACCGTGCCGGGTTGCAGCGTCGGCGGAAGATTCGCGATCTTGGCTGGACTAAATACAATGTCACCCTGGGAGCAGGCAATCACCACGCCGGTGACTCTGCCGTTCGAGTCAGTTTTCACGGTGATGCTTGGAATCGTGCCGCGAATACCGGCGGAACCCGCCGGGGTGTCCACCGTGAAGGTCGAGCCCGCGTCCAAGTCAAGCTGCTTGACCTGCCCCGCCAGCGTCCCCTTCGTGAGGTTCATCTCCGTGGTGGATTTGCTCGGGTCCGCGTTCAAGCGCAGGAAGCTGTTCGCGCCGCCTTGGTCGTCGAACGCCGCCTGGTCAAACTTCGTGATCTGCACGGTTGAATCCGGCTTGATCTGCATCGCCGAGCCGTTGGAAAACACGATCAAAACCAGGCCGTCATTCCCGGTTAGGATCGTGCTGCCCACGGGAACTAGGTCGCCGCGGGACAAAGGTGCGGACTTGCCGTCCGCGCCTTGCACTTGCACGCTGCCATTGACTATAAAGGCCTTGATCTGGCCCACGCTCGAGTTCTGCGCCTGGGCGAACCCGGTGCAGACGAACATGGCCATCAAAGCCACGATGTACAATTTAAAGGATTTCATGGGATGTTGAAGTGAATACAATAATAGCAAGTTGAAGATTTCTGTCCTCAACCGCCTCTTTGGTATCACCCCAACGTCTTCGTAGCAAGTAATTTTTCACCCCTTCCCCGCCCTTTTTTTGCCTCTTTCAGCGCCCCTTTTTGGGGGTTTCCCCCCGCCCGCTCCCGCCCGCATGATTCCTTTTGCCAAACTCCCCGATTTTCGCCATCGCTTTTCACCCCGAAACCCTTATGTAA
>JBEKZN010000362.1:0-3852 GCA_049509815.1 Opitutales bacterium | reverse complement strand
CGATACCACCCGGCGAGTCGCGCGACCATTTGATGATTGGTTATGTGAAGGCGCTGGCGGACGAGTCGGCCGACGCCGCCGGCCAGGCGGCGGCCCTGACCCAGCAGATTGGCGACGCAAAGGTGCAGAGTGACGCGGAACAGGATGTAGCACGGCGCTGGCTGGCGCGGGATCCACAGGCGGCGGCGGCGTGGTTGGCGACGACGAACCTGCCGGAGGCCACAAAACAGAAATTGCTGGGCACGCCATGAGCGGGACACCGAACATGCAGCGCGCGCGAAACATCGTGGTGGGGGCCGCGATCCTGTGGCTGGCGCTGCTGGGCTGGCAGCGCTGGGAGATGGCGCGGCTGGGCACTCAATTGGCCGATGCGCAGGCGCACGGCATTTTTCTGAGTCAGCGGCACCGGTTGGAAACGGTGGGCTACAAGTCCACGGAGGGCAAAGTGTACCGGCGATTGACGCACGCGGAGATCGCCGCCCGGCTTAAATCATTTTTGCCGCACTTGGGTGGCTTCTTCTTCCACTACAGTGCCGAGTGGCAGGAGTTTCTGGCGGCGCTAAAGCCCGAGGATATTCCCTTCGCACTGGCATGCATGGACCAGATGCCGGAATTGCGCCTGCCGCTTTCACCCTTTGGATCCAACGCGCGGCTGGATTTACATCGGGAGTTGCTGGAGTTATGGATGAAGAGCGATCCGGCGGCAGCGCTGGGGTACGCCAAGGAGATTCCCGAAGCTGGGATACGGAAATGGATACTGAGGGATTTGTTGCAGGGTTGGATCAAGACGAGTGTCACGGATGCGACGGCCTGGGTGGAAAAGCAGCCGGCGGGTGTATTGCGGGATCAGGAGTTGATCCAAGTGCTGCCGCATTTGTCGGCGGACGCGAGCTGGAACTTGTTGCAAAATGCGAGCATGAGCGACTCGCGGATGCAGGCGTCATTTGTCGGCGAGGTGCTGGATAAGCTGGCGAAGGAAAATCCGGCGGCGGTGGCGCCGGATGCGGCGGCGGGACTGGCGGCGGGGGATGCAAGGCGCGCGGCGGTTTTCGCGGTGGCGCAAGACTGGGGTGCGCAGGATCCGTCGGCGGCGCTGACTTGGGCGGGCGCGCTGCCGATGGGCCGGGCACGGGATGAGGCCGTGCAGGATGTGTTGGTGGCGTGGACCAAGACGGATCCGCCGGCGGCGGCCAGCGCGGCGGTGAGCCTGCCGGCGGGGCGAGCCCGGGACAATAGTCTGGACGACGTCATTTCCAATTGGGTGGATACGGACAGCAACGCGGCAGGGCAGTGGCTGCAGGGAATGCCGGCGGGGGACGCGCGGGACGCGGCGATGGGGGATTTTGCCGATGCGGTCGTCAGTCAAAACCCGGTGCAGGCGGCGACCTGGGCGCAGGCGATCGGCGACGAAAATGCGCGCAACGACGCCATCACGAACGTGGCCGGGCAGTGGCTGAAGTCGGATCCGGCCGCGGCGTCCGCGTGGCTGACGCAGTCGGGGCGGAAGGGGTAATAAATTGCGTTTGAGGCGGCGGGCCGGGCGGTGTCCGGGCCGCGGTTTCGCCAGAGTAGCTCAGGGGTAGAGCAGAGGACTCATAAGCCTTTGGTCGGCGGTTCAAATCCGCCCTCTGGCACCAAGTTCCGGTTTGGCGGCGGACTTGGCTGGGCGCAGCATAAATATCACAGGATTTTTATTTGTAATATAGCATTGATTTGGCTGCAAACGTCCGTTGGAAATGGGACGCAAAGCGGGGCGGGCGGGATTTTTCCCTCTTAAACCCCGGAAAAATACCTGCGAAATTGTTGTTGCCTCCCTCGGAAACCAGCCTATTGAATGCCCACCGTATGGCTAAAAAATCTTCCAAAGCGAATTCCGCTTTCATGAAGCCGGTTACCCCGGACGACAAACTTGCCGCAGTGGTGGGCTCGACCCCGCTACCGCGTACCGAGCTGACTAAAAAGCTCTGGGTCTATATCAAAAAGAATGGACTCCAGGACAAAAAGAACAAGCGCAACATCAACGCCGACGCCGCACTCAAGGCCGTGTTCAACGGCAAGGCGACGGTGAGCATGTTCGAGATGACGAAACTCGTCTCGAATCACCTCAAGTAAACCATTCGCACGACCGCGTGGGATTGCGGACGCCCGCCACGCCTGTGGCGGGCGTCCGTTTTGCCCCCCGCCGGGAGAACCTGGCGGAGGGAAAAACTTGCTTTACAGCGCGGTGCCATTGCGTGATGGTTGGGGCCTCCAACGACAGTATTCCGTCTGCACCATGGGCAATCTCAAGAAAAAGCGCCGGTTGAAGATGAACAAGCACAAGCGTCGCAAGCGCTCGAAGGCGCATCGCCATAAGAAGCGTTTGTGGGGTTAGGCCGCTTGGCGGCTACCACGAGCAGGCGACGGGGGGACGGACTGCGGCGAGAAGCAAATTCTCAGCGGACGAGCCGTTGTTCGTCGGCAAGTTTCTGCGCCTGCATGGACAGTTCGGCGGCGAGGAAGGCATGGGTCTGGGTCATGGCGTGCTCGGTGCGGTTAAGGACATCGAGAATGAGCTGGCCGAAAAAGGGGAAGCCGACCTGGCCGCGGCAGTCGATGATTTGCTCGCCTTTGGCGTCCACGAGGTAAATATGGTCATAGCGTCCGGGCTGGGCGATTTCCATGTATTTGCGGATTTCCAGCATGCCCTGATCGCCGAGGACAAAGACGCGGCCGTCGCCCCAGGCGCTGGAGCCTGCGGGGGTGAACCAGTCCACGCGGCAGTAACAGGAAGCGCCGGTTTCGGTGGTGAGGGAGGCTTCGCCAAAGTCTTCGAAGCCGGGCTGGTCGGGATTGGCAAAGTTGTCCACTCGGGCGAAATTGACGGTGGCAGCGCGGGCGCCGGTGAAGGCAAGGAACTGCTCGAATTGGTGGGAGCCGAGGTCCGTGAGGATGCCGCCGTACTTGGATTTATCGAAAAACCAGGCGGGGCGGCTGGCTTTGGAAAGGCGATGGGGTGCGAGAAGGAGGACCTGGAGGACGCGGCCAATCGCGCCCTGATGGACGAGCTCGGCAGCGCGCCAGGCGGATTCGACGTGGAGGCGCTCGCTGTAATAGACGAGGTATTTGCGGCCGGTGCGTTGGGTGGCGGCGCGCGCGGCGGCAAGCTGGTCGAGAGTGGTGAAGGGGCTTTTGTCGGTGAAATAATCCTTGCCGGCTTCGAGGACGCGCCGGCCGATGGGCCAGCGTTCGCTGGGCACGGCGGCGGCGGTGACGAGGTGCACGGCGGGGTCGTCAAGGATGCGGTCGAAGGAGTCCACGAGCTTCGCGCCGGGAAATTTTTTGAGCGTGACAGCGCAGCGATCAGGCTGGGGGTCGTAAACGTATTTGAGGGTGCCGCCGGCCTCGGCGAGGCCATTGATCTGGCCGTGGATGTGGCCGTGGTCGTAATAGGCGGCGGCGAAAACGAATTCGCCGGGCTGGACAACGGGGCGCGACCGGCCGACGGGCGCGTAGGAATGGCCTTCCTTGGCAGTCATGGGAGTTTTTTGCCGGCGGCGATTTTTGCCTTGAGCGCGGCTTCGTAGGCGGCGGCATCGAGGGGGAGGGCGACGGTGGCGTCCTGAAAAGTGGAATGGAGCATGGCGTTGGCGAGTTCGAGGGAGTGGATGCCCTCGGCGGCCGGGGCGATGAGCGGGGCGCCGTCGAGGATCGCGTCAGCGAAATTTTTCAGGATTTCGAGATGCTGGCCGCCGGTGTTTTCGAAGGCGAAGTCATGCTGCGAAACGGACGGGGCTTCAAAGCCCTTGGGATGATTCGCGCACCATTCGGAGACGGGCGCTTCGGTGCGCGTCCATTTGAGGCTGAGACCCT
>JBEKZN010000361.1:0-2502 GCA_049509815.1 Opitutales bacterium | reverse complement strand
TTTCCAGGCGTATTATTCGTGCACGGCGTGCCACGGGGCGTGAGGGGGGTTTTGCGTTTAGACGTTCTGGATGAAGCGGCGGACGTCGTCATGATTGCCGAGAAGTGCGAAGAGCAGGGTGCCGCCGTCGAGCTTGAAGATCATCCGCAGGTCGCGGTCGAGGCGGCATTCGAAGTAGTCGGCGCGAAGACGTCGAACGCCAAGGCCGCTGTGCAAATGCGGCTGGCCGAAGGTGGTGGAGAGGCGTTGGCACCTCTTCCAATTCCTTTTGGCGACTGGCCGGCAGCTCGCGCGCCAGGCGACGGACGCGCGCGCTGAGCTCAATCGCGCAAAGCGGCACCAAGATTTCCGGTGAAGCGGCGGGTGCGGCGGGCTTTGCGGTCGCGCTGGATTTCGGCGTCGGTGCGTTTCACGAAGGCGTCGAGTTCGGTGCCGGTCACGCCGTATTCGCGCTGGGCGTAGCATTTGAGCGAGCGAGTGAGGTTAGCTCGGACAGTCTTGGGTGACGTTTTCACGGCATCGAATTTATGGCTACGAAGTATCGCTAAGAAGCCTTAACCCAAACAGCGCACGGCGAGTTCGCGCAGGACGCCTTCCTCGTCGGCGGGGCGGGCGAGGAGTTCCTCGAAGGCGGCGACGAAGGCGGTCTGGAAGTCCATGAGGCGCTTGAGAGGCAAGGCGCGGGTTTTTTCGCCGAGCTTGCCGAGGTACCAGAGGTTTTGGGTGAAGAGGTTGAAGGTGCTTTTGTCGGTGAGGCCGCCGAAGTGGCGGGCGTAGGTGCGCTGGGCGGCGGCGAAGGCGCTTTGGTCGATGCCGCGCGGGCCGAGGCGGAGTTCGCCGCTGTCGAGCAGGACGCGGAGCTGGAGCATGAGGCGGTTGCGGCCCTGGAGGGTCGAAAGCAGCGGGCGGGCGGAGTGGCCGGCGAAGAAGTAGCGCCTGAGGGAGTCGAGCGTCCACGCGAGGTCGAGGGAGTAAAACGCCTCGGCGGGTTCAAAGAAATCGCCTTCGCCGAAGTCGGGGACGAGGTCGCGCACGAGCGCCTCGGTGACGGCGCCGCCGGCGGGGCCGAGGTAGGTGGCGAGCTTGCGGGTTTCCTCGAGGACGAGGCGGGTGTTGCCGTTGACCTTGCCGGCGAGCAACTCGAGCGCGCCGGGAGCGAACGACACGCCGAGGCTGGCGGCTTCGGTGAGGGCGAGCTTGGCGAGGGCCTCGTTGCCTTCGCCGCCGAGAAACTCGTAGTCGCCGTGCTCCTGCATCCATTTGAGCTCCTTGCGGCGGCGGTCCACCGGGCAGGCGGTGACGAGGACGGCGACGCCCGCGGGGTCCGCGGTTTCGAGGAGGGCCTGGAGCTCGGCCACGAGCGTTTTGGCGCCTTCGGCGCGGCCGGTGGGGGTGTCGGCCAGGAAATTGGCGTCCTTGAGCCAGACGGCCTTGCGGTCGCCGAAGAGGGAGAGGGTCTGCACGGCGGCACGGAAGCGGGCGATGGCGGCTTCGAGCTCGCCGAGGTTTTGCACGGCCCCCTCGATGATTTCGCGGGAAAATTCGTCGGTGAGGCCGGCGGCCAGCTCGGTGAAGCGCTCGCGCCCGCGCCGGGCGACGAGGAAATCATCGTCGCCGCAAATGAAGACAAACGGGCGGAGGGTGGCGGGCATGGGCCGGTGAAGGGTGAAAGGTTGAAGGGTTAAATGGTTAAAGAGTCGAAAAGTTGAAGAGTCAAAGGGGTGGAGAGGTCGGTCAAAATGGGCGAGCTTTGAGCAAGGCCTTAGGAAACGCGAAAAGGACCCGGGGAAAAAGCAAAAAGGATGCGGGGCCGGGATCGCGGGAAACCTTGGCCCGGTGCGAAACAAAACTGTTCAAAGGCGGGGAATTTTGCAAAGCTCAGGTTCCTCTTCCTAGGGCTCTCATGGACTGGCACGGAACCACGCTCACTTTCACGATGCTCGCCGACACGGGCGAAGGTCCTTCCATGCTTGCGATCCTGGGCTTCATGCTGGCGGGGCTGGGGCTGTTTTTCACGGGGCTGAACCTGATTTCGGTGCATCTGAAGCAGATGACGGGGCGGCGGCTGCAGGAGGTGTTTTCGAAGTTCGCGGGCCGGCCGGTCTTGACGGGGTGGTGCGGCTTTGTGCTCGGCGGGGTGACGCAGAGCGACGCGGCGGTGGCGTTCCTGTCGATGAACCTGTTGCGCAACCGGCTGGTGAATTTGCGGCAGGCAATGATTTTAATGGCGTGGAGCAGCGTGGGGACGAGCTTGCTGGTGTTTTTCACGACGTTTTCGCTGAACACGGTGGTGACCTATTTTCTCGGCGTGGCAGGCATCATGTACGCGATCGAGGGGAACTGGCGGCTGCGGCCGCTGGCGGGGCTGGTGTTCGGGCTGGGGCTGATCTTTTTCGGGCTGATCCTGATCGAGGACCACGCGGGCGAGATGCAGCAGTTCCCGTGGTTCACGAACCTGCTGACGGACGCGCAGGGGCATTATTTCGCGGGGTTTTGCGTGGG
>JBEKZN010000360.1:0-2502 GCA_049509815.1 Opitutales bacterium | reverse complement strand
GGAGAATGGATCGGCACCATCCAGGGGATGATCAACGCCAACATTTCGGCGAAAGTCAGCGGCTTTGTGCTGTCGCGCAATTACACGGAAGGCACCATGGTCAAAAAGGGCCAGTTGCTTTTCATGCTTGATCCGCGGCAGTATGACGCGGCCTTGGCCGAGGCGAAGGGGCAGCTTGCCGAGGCCCAGGCGAAATTGGGCAAGACGCAACTGGACGTGACGCGTTTCACTCCCCTGGCGGCGGAAAGCGCGATCAGCCAGCAGGAGCTGGACGACGCCATTCAGGCCAATTTGGCGGCCAAGGCGGCAGTGGACGCCGCGCAGGCGCAGGTGCTGGCGGCGCAAATTAATGTGGATTACTGCACGATTTCCTCGCCGGTGGACGGACGCTCAGGCATCGCGAACGCCCAAGTCGGCGACCTGGTGGGACCACAGTCGCTGCAGCCGCTGACGACGGTTTCGGTGGTGGACCCGGTGCGGGTGTATTTTCCAGTAACGGAGCAGGCCTACATTCACTACGCCAACGAGATGTTGGCGGAAGGCCGTTCGGTGGAGGATCCGGACCCGCGCTTCAGCCTGCATCTTTTCCTGGCCGACGGTTCGGAATACCCCCAGGCGGGGAAATTCTACATTGCCAACCGGCAGGTGGACCCGACCACGGGCACCATCCTGGTGGCGGGCGTTTTCCCGAACTCGCAGTACATCCTGCGCCCGGGGATGTATGCGCGGGTGCGTGCGGTTGTCAATCTAGTGCCGAACGCGTTGCAAGTGCCGCAGGCGGCAGTGGCCCAGGTGCAGGGCTCCTATCAGGTCGGCGTGCTGGGGCCCAACAACACCCTGGATATGCGGACGGTCCAAGTTGGCGACAAAAGCGGCCAGAACTGGGTGATCACGTCCGGATTGGACGCCAATGACACCGTGGTGGTGAACGGCGCGCAAAAACTTCCCCCCGGCACCGTGGTGAACCCGACGCCCTATACTCCTTCGAACACCACCGCTTCGGACACTCCGCCGACAGAAGCGGTGAATCCAACTCCTGACAGTACCGATGCGACGTCCCCCACTCCGGATTCGACGGGCGCCACTTCCGCGCCGGAACCGGCCAACACGACGGCGACCGCGGCGCCGCCCGCTGGATAAGGCCGACCGCGCTGGCGCCGTTGCTCTTCGACCGGACGCGCGCTTCGTAACCCGCTACGCCCCCCGACCCATCGCCGCGCGCCATGTCCCGCTTCTTCATCAACCGCCCCATCGTCGCGATCGTCATCGCGATCATCATGACCATTTTGGGGCTGGTCTCGATGCTGGGCCTGCCCATCGCGCAGTACCCGAACATCGTGCCGCCGCAGGTGCAGGTGCAGGCAACGTACACCGGCGCGGACGCGCTGACGGTGCAGAACTCGGTGGCGGTGCCGATTGAGCAGCAAGTCAGCGGCGTGGACAACATGACGTACATGTATTCCACCAGCGCGAGCAACGGTCAGATGACGCTGCAGGTGGACTTTGCCCTGGGGACGGACCCGGACATTGACCAGGTGCTGACGCAGTTGCGCGTGAACACGGCGCAGTCGCAGCTGCCGCAGGAGGTCAACGCCTACGGGGTGACGGTGCAAAAGTCGCTGTCGTCACCGCTCCTGGTGTTCTCGCTGTACTCGCCCGACAAATCGCGGGACGCGCTGTTCCTGGTGAACTATGCGACCATCAACCTGAACAATGTGCTGACGCGCGTGCCGGGCATCGCAAGCGTGACGGTGTTCGGCGCCGGCCAGTACGCGATGCGCATCTGGGTGAAGCCGGACCAACTGGCGAGCCTGGGCATCACGGTACCGCAGATCATCAGCGCGATCCAGAACCAGAACAAGGTCAACCCGGCCGGCCAACTGGGCGGGGAGCCGGTGCCGGCGGGGCAGCAGTTCACCTACACGGTGCGGGCGCCGGGGCGGCTGACGACGGTGGACGAATTCAAAAACATCGTGCTGCGGGCCGATCCCAATGGTTCACTGGTGCGGATTGGCGATGTGGCGCGGGTGGACTTGGGCGGGCAGATTTACAACATCGTGGGCCGGTACAATCAAAGCCCGGCGGCAGTGATGCTGGTGTACCAACTGCCGGGATCGAACGCGTTGGCGGCGGCCGGAGGGGCCAAGGCCGCGATGGAAACGATGAAAAAGGCCTTCCCGACCGGGGTGGATTACAAGGTCTCGCTGGACACGACCCTCGCCGTCACCGAGGGCATGCAGGAGATCGAGAAAACGTTCGTGGAAGCGATTATTTTGGTGATTCTGGTGGTGTTTGCGTTCCTGCAGGGGCTGCGGGCGACGCTGATCCCGCTGTGCGCGGTGCCGGTGTCGCTGGTCGCGACGTTCGCGCTGTTCCCGCTGCTCGGGTTTTCGATCAACACGGTGTCGCTGTTCGGGCTGGTGCTGGCGATCGGACTGGTGGTGGACGACGCCATCGTGGTGGTGGAGGCGGTGGAGCATTACATCGAAAAGGGCATGGACC
>JBEKZN010000036.1:0-9279 GCA_049509815.1 Opitutales bacterium | reverse complement strand
TGGTCTTTTTATTATTTTGCAGCATTTTTGCCTGAAATATCGTGATGGTAGCATCATTATCATTCACAAAAATTCCATCCACGCCCTTGTCACCCCCTTGGTCGCATACAGAATCCACGGCCTCCCCCTCATCTAAGCGGTAATAATTTTCAAGATACCAAATTAGAAAGGACGCGCTTTCGGAGCGACCCGGAACGATATGGCGGCGAAAATTGTCCAAAACATCGGGATAATCGAGTTTTATCATGTCATTAGGATGTATGGCCACCCTGAGGTTGCAAGGCCGCAATCCCCACCGTATTGAGCTATCAAATGGGTAACGGCTAGCCTTCACAAACCACCCCCTTGACCCCCAAAGACTTCCAAATTAGGACACTGCCCGACGTGGACACCGATTGCGTACCCGGATAGCAATCTGAGCACGGGCGATTCCGTGTACGAGGAAACGGCGATGGGGATTTACTCGACGTCGGACGTCGGGGGCATTCAAAGTTACGTGGCCACGGTGCCGGAGCCGTCCTATGGGATTTTTGCGCTGGGCCTGGGAGTGGTGGCGGTGGTGTGGCGTCGAAAAACGAAGGCCGGGACCGGCTCAAGCGGCGGCCGTCAATGAAGGGGCGCGGCGTTTTCGGATTTCCAGGGCGGGAATGCGCGATAGTCTTGGCGCATGCATTTGAAATATGGCGGGCAGCTCACCTATTGCACGAACGTGCATGCGGCGGAGCAGTGGCCGGCACTGCGGCGTGTGCTGGAAGAACCGGTGCGGGCGGTGAAGGCGAAGGTCGCGCCAGGGAAAGAGTTTGGGTTGGGCTTGTGGCTGGCGGCCGAGGCGGCGGAGGAACTCACGCAGCCAGCAGCGCGAGCGGAACTGCGGGCGTGGCTGGCGGAAAACGGCCTGTATGTTTTCACGTTGAACGGGTTTCCCTACGGGCGGTTTCACGGGGAGCGGGTGAAAGAGCAGGTGTACCGGCCGGACTGGACGGAGCCGGCGCGGCTGGAGCACACGATGCGGTTGTTTGATTTGCTCGCGGCGCTGTTGCCGCAGGATGTGGCGATGGGGAGCGTGAGCACGCTGCCGGGATCGTTCAAGGGCTTCGGGCTGGATAGCTCGGCGGAGGAGCAGATGTTCCGGCAACTGGCGCAGTGCGCGGCGCGAATTGACCGGCTGCGCGACCGGCATGGGCGGGATCTGGTGCTGGGATTGGAGCCGGAGCCGCTGGGTTGGTTTGAGACGACGGAGGAAACGCGGACGTTTTTCTGGAAATTTTTTCTGCGCAAGGACACACCGCGCTGCGCGCGCGAGGTCATCGGAGTGACGTACGACGCCTGTCATCTGGCGGTGGAGTACGAGGAGGCGGATGAAAGCCTGGCCCGGCTGCGCGATGCGGGAATCCGCCTGGCGAAGCTGCATTTCAGCTCGGCGTTGCGGCTGGAGCCGACGGACGCGGGACTGGCGGCGCTGCGGCGTTTCGAAGAGCCGGTGTATTTGCACCAGGTGGTGGCGCGAAATGCGGATGGGATGCTGCGGAGATTTGAGGATTTGCCCGAGGCGCTGGCATGGGCGGAGGAGCTGCCGGCGGCGGCGCGCGGGCGGGAATGGCGCGTGCATTTTCATGTGCCGCTGCATGCGACGCCGGAACCCCCACTCGCCGATACGCGCGAGCATCTGGCCGGCGTGATGGATTTCCTCGCGCGCGAGCCGGGAGCGTGTCCGCATTTGGAGATGGAGACGTACACCTGGGCAGTGCTGCCTGAGCCGCTGCGGGCGGCACGGGTGGAGGAGCAACTGGCCGCGGAGTATGCGTGGACGCTGGGGGAATTGCGGCGGCGCGGACTGGCGGAGTGAAATTTTAAGCCGAGGCGAGGTCCGCGGGGTATTGGCCAGTGTCGTGCAGGACGCGCAGGGCGGCTTGGACGCGGGGTTTATCTTCGCGGTAGGTGACGCCGAACCAGTGCGAGTCGGTGGGAAGGACGCAGACGCGGGCCTGATAAGACGCGAGAAGCGAGCCGACGGCGGCCGGAAGGTAGCATTCGGCTTTGAGGTCGGCGCCTTTGACGCGGAGGAACTTGGTGAGCTCGGTTTCGAGCATCGGAAAGAGGGCGGGCGTGAAGCCCCAACAATTCATGGAGACAATGGTGTCAGCGGGGAAATGCCGCCAGGAACCATCGGACTGTTGGGCGCGGGCACCGGCGGGATCGGGTTCAAGGGCGGTTTGCTCCTCGATGCCGGCGAGCCAGCCCGCGGAGTCAACCTGGCAAATGCCGCGGGCGACGGAGCCGTGTTCGGAGAGCGTGTGGCCGAGACGAAAGCCGACCATGGCGAAATCCGTTCCGCGCAGGTCGGATTTTTCGAGGAATCCGGCAAGGCGGCGGTAGGAGTCTGCGCCGTAGAAATCGTCGGCGTTGATCACGGCGAAGGGGCCGTTGACGATGTGACGGGTGCACCAGACGGCGTGGGCGGTGCCCCAGGGTTTTTCGCGGCCGGGCGGCGGGGTGAAACCGGCGGGGAGGTCGTCCAACTGTTGAAAGGCGTAATCAATTTTGAGGCCGCTGGCCGCATGATGGTCGCCGACGCGCGCGCGGAAGTCGTCGGCAAAATCGCGGCGGATGAGGAAGACGACCTGGGTGAAGCCGGCACGGCGGGCGTCGTGGATGGAGTAGTCGAGAATGGTCTGGCCGCCGGGGCCGAGCGGGTCCATCTGCTTGAGGCCGCCGTAGCGGCTGCCCAGGCCGGCGGCGAGGATGACGAGGATGGGGGGCATGAAGGCGAAGGATGAAGGCAGAATTATGAATTATGAATCGGGAAACAAGCCACATCGGGGACGAAGTCATTTCGCCAAAGTTTTTATTTGGAGTTTGGGACCAAGCCATTAGCGTTCACTTATGCGCGCGCAAATTGAAGCCCTGGCCGAGGAGCTGCGGCATTTGCGGGCGTCGGGGATGGAGCGCGTGTTTGTGAGCGAGGAGACGCTGGAGCGATTGCGGAGGGCAGCGGGCAAAGCAAGGTCAGAGACCGTGGAGCCGGAGCAAGAACCGGTAAATGAACCGGAGCGCGAGGCGGAAGTGAGGTCGTTTGCTGTATCTGCGGACGCGCTGGGCGCACGAAAAGGGGCGCCGGGCGCGGGCGCGGGTTTGCGTTGGGACGGCCAGCCGATGGCGCCATTGCCGGAGCCGCCGGTGGTCAAGCTGCCGAAGGGATCGAAGGCCGAACAGATGGCGTGGTTGCGGGATTTGGTTTTGAACTGCGCGACCTGCCGGGAGCATGTGCGGCCGGGCCGAAAGGTGGTGTTTGGCGTGGGGTCGGAGGAGGCGGAGATTTTCTTTTGCGGGGAAGGACCGGGGGCGGACGAGGAGAAGCAGGGCGAGCCGTTTGTGGGGCCGGCGGGACAGTTGCTCACAAAGATCATCCAGGCGATGGGGCTGACGCGCGAGCAGGTGTACATCGGGAACATCATGAAGTGGCGGCCGGAGATGCCGAGCGAATGGGGCAACCGGGAGCCGACGCTGCAGGAGGTGGAGTTTTCACTGCCGTATTTGCGGGCGCAACTGGAGATCGTGCGGCCAAAGGTGATTGTGGCGCTGGGGAAAACGGCGGTGAACGGGTTGCTGGGGCACGATCCACTGCGGAAGATGGGGGCGGTGCGGGGACGGTGGCAGGAGTTTGCGGGCGTGCCGCTGATGCCGACGTTCCATCCCTCGTACCTGCTGCGCAACGCGGCGCTGGCGGTGAAGCGGCAGGTGTGGGAGGACATAATGAAGGTGATGGAGAAGGCGGGCATGAAGGTGAGCGAGAAGCAGCGGGGGTTCTTTCTAAGTGCAAAGTGAAAGATTTTGTTCTCCACCTTGCGCAGGCGACCTTCTAGCGTTCCGGGCATGGCTTTTGATTTTGACACTCCCGTGGAGCGCCGGGGCACCGGCAGCTTGAAGTGGGACAAGTACAAAGACCGCGACGTGCTGCCGATGTGGGTCGCGGACATGGACTTTGTTTCGCCGCCTGCGGTCGTGGAGGCGCTGCGGGCGCGGGCGGAGCACGGGGTTTTTGGGTACACGGTGCCGACCGAAGAAGCGGTGCAGGTGGTGCTGGACTACCTGCGCGCGCGGTACGGCTATGTGGCGCAGCCGGAGTGGATTGTGTGGTCGCATGGGCTGGTGCCGGCGCTGAACATCGCGTGCCGGGCCTACGCGAAGGCGGGCGAGGCGATTTTGACGTGCACGCCGGTGTACCCGCCGTTTTTGAGCGCGCCGGGCAACATGGAGCGGCGGCTGATTGCGGTGCCACTGCAGCTGGTGACCGAGCGCTGGGAACTGGACTGGCCGGCGCTGGAGCGGGCGGTGACGCCGGATACGCGGGTGTTTTTGCTGTGCAGCCCGCACAACCCGGTGGGCCGGGTGTGGACGAACGAGGAGCTGTGGCTGGTGGCGGATTTTTGCAAGCGGCACGACCTGGTGCTGGTCTCGGACGAAATCCACTGCGATCTGGTGCTGGACGAACCGGCGGGGGTGAAACACACGGTGACGGCCAGCCTGGCACCGGAGGTGGAGGCGCGCACGGTGACGCAGATGGCGCCGAGCAAGACGTACAACGTGCCGGGGCTGTCGTGCGCGTTCAGCGTGATTGCGGACCCGGAATTGCGGGTGGATTTTCAGCAGGCGGCGCGCGGACTGGTCACGGAAATCAACGCGTTCGGGTACGCGGGGCTGACGGCGGCGTTCCGGCACGGGGAGCCGTGGCGTCAGGCGCTGCTGGCGTACTTGCGCGGGAACCGGGACTTTTTGTACCAATTCGTGCGGGAGCGGCTGCCGGAGCTGAAGATTGCGCCAATGAGCGCGACTTACCTGGCGTGGCTCGACGCTCGCGGGCTGGGCGTGAAGAACGCGGTGCGGTTTTTTGAAGACGCTGGCGTGGGGCTCTCGGATGGGGTGTTCTTCGGCGAGGCCGGGCGGGGGTTTGTGCGGCTGAACTTCGGGTGCCCGCGGGCGACGTTGGAGGAGGGGTTGAGGCGGATGGAGCGGGCGGTGAGGGGGAAACTACCGGCGGCAACGGTCTGAGTTCCAACGTTTTTCCGGGTCTGGCGGGTTCGATTTTTCGGCGTGCCACGGGGCCGGGGAAGTGTTTTACTGGTGGTTTTTACGGAATCCTGCGCATGAACCGCGTCCTCAAATTGATCCTGGAAGGGGAGTCGCTCAGCACGGCCCAGATGGCCGAGGTGCTGCGGCTGGACGCGTCCGTGGTGGAGACGGAGCTGGAGGAGTTGAAGGCGAACGGCGTGATCCTGGGCTGGCGGCCGGTGCTCAATCCGGATTTTCAGGCGGAAGACTACGTCATGGCCGTGATTGAGCTGAAGATCAGCCCGGAGCGCGAGGGCGGGTTCGACCGGCTGGCAAACCGGATTGCGCAGTTTTCGCAGGTGCGGTCGTGCTACCTGATGTCGGGGGCGTATGATTTGATGGTGGTCGTGAGCGCGAAGAATTTGCGCGAGGTGGCGGCGTTCGTGTTCGAGCGGCTGGCGACGCTGCACGGGGTGGTTTCGACGGCGACGCATTTCATGCTGCGGGCGTACAAGGAGCAGGGTTATTTGCTGGCGCGAGCTAATACCCCGCAGGACAAGCCGGCCGTCAGCGCGTGACTGGGCCGGCGGGGTTCTGCGGGACGGCGGAGCGCACCCCCGGTTTCACGCGTATTCATTCCTAAATTCCCATTTCCATGTCAGATGATTCTCAACGTTTTGTGGCTCGGCACGTCTCGGGACTGCCGCGTTCGGGCATCCGCGATTTTTTCGCGGTGGTGCAGCAGATGCCGGATGCGATTTCGCTGGGCATCGGCGAGCCGGATTTTGTCACGCCGTGGCATATCCGGGAAGCAGCGATTTACGCGCTGGAGCAGGGCAAGACCCACTACACGGACAACCGCGGGCTGATCGGGCTGCGGCGGGCGATTGCCGGTTATGTGGAGAAGCACTTCCAACTGGCGTACCGGCCGGATGATGAAATTCTGGTGTGCGTCGGGGTGTCGGAGGCGCTGGACATCGCGTTGCGCGCGGTGTTGAACCCGGGCGACAAGGTGATCTACCATGAGCCGTGCTATGTGTCGTACCAGCCGAGCGTGACGCTGGCGCACGGGGTGGCGGTGCCGGTGGCGACGTCGGCGAGCGACCAGTTTGCGCTGGATCCGGAGGCGCTGGTGAAGGCGTGGCAGCCGGGGTGCAAGGCGCTGATCCTGAATTTCCCGACCAACCCGACGGGCGGGGTGGCGGATCGCGCGCGGCTGGAGAAGATCGCGGCGTTTGCGCGGGAGAAGGACCTGCTGGTGTTCAGCGACGAGATTTACGCGGAGCTGACCTTCGACGGCGAGCATGTGTCCATCGCGAGCCTGCCGGGGATGCGCGAGCGCACGGTGTTCCTGCACGGGATGTCGAAGGCTTTTGCGATGACGGGCTTCCGGCTCGGGTACGCGTGCGGGCCGGCGGCGGTGATCGAGGCGATGATGAAGGTGCACCAGTACAGCATGATGTGCGCGCCGATCCTGTCGCAGATCGCTTCGATTGAAGCTCTGAAGCACGGGTGGGACGATGTGCAGCAGATGAAGGAAAAGTATCATCAGCGGCGCGACTACGTGGTCGCGAAGTTCAACGAGCTGGGGTTGAAGTGCCACCTGCCGCGCGGGGCATTTTATGCGTTCCCGTCCATCGCCTCGACGGGGCTGTCGTCCATGGACTTCGCCAAGCGCCTGCTGCAAGAGCAGAAGGTAGCGATGGTGCCGGGCACGGCGTTCGGGCCGGGCGGCGCGGGCTTCGTGCGCGCGAGCTTCTCGACGGGCTACGACCAGTTGATTCAGGCGACGGAGCGACTCGCGCGGTTCATGGAGACGCTGCGAGCGGAGTCGTCGGGAGCCGCACGCAAGGCGGCGGTCTGAGTGAAGCCGGTAAATGAAAAGCGCATGGTGCCGGAGGCCGGGAAATGGCCTTCGACATCTTGAACGTTTTACTTCACCCTTATATTTATATGTCTCTCGCACGCAGCGTGGCCCTGGTGGGCCGGCCGAATGTCGGCAAGAGCCGGCTGTTCAACCGGCTGGTGGGGCGGCGCGTGTCCATCGTGCACGACCAGCCGGGGGTGACGCGGGATCTGGTCACGGCGATGGTGCCGGCGGAAGACGGCGGTTATCTGCTGATGGACACCGGTGGGATGGCACCGCCGCCCGGCGCGGCACCGGCGGCCATTATCGAGGCGGTGGAGGAGCAGGTGGATTTTGCGATCCAGGCGGCTAGCCTGGTGATTTTTGTGACGGACGCGCGGGCTGGATTGACGACGGCGGACGAGGGCATCGCCGAGCGGTTGCGGGCTTTCCACAAGCCGACGCTGCTGGTGGTGAACAAGGCGGATCATGAGGCGCAGCAAAACGCGGTGGGGGAATTTTATCGGCTGGGGTTTGGCGAGCCGCTCGGCATTTCCGCGGAGCATGGGCGCGGGATGGATGCGTTGAGCAAGCGGATTTTGGAAGTGGTGGGACCGGCGCCCGCGGTGGAAGCGCCAGCGGAGGGGAGCATGGCGGCGGCGGATCCGTCCACGGTGCGGGCGAAGTTCGCGCTGGTGGGGCGGCCAAACGTGGGGAAATCGTCGATCGGGAACGCGCTGTTGAAGTCGAAGCGATTGATCGTGAACGAGACGCCGGGGACGACGCGGGACGCGATTGCGATTGATTTGGATTACACGACGCCAAACGGGGAGATGTGGCCGTTCACGCTGCTCGATACAGCAGGCTTGCGGGCGGCGACACGGGTGAACGCCTCGGTGGAATATTTTTCGCAAAACCGGTCGCGGCAGGCGATTGACGAATGCGACGTGGGCGTGCTGGTGCTGGACGCGCTGAGCGGGGTGACGAAGCAGGACAAATTCCTGGCGGGGGAGATTTTACGGGGAGGCGCGGCGCTGGTGATCGTAGTCAACAAATGGGACATCGCGCGCAAGAAATTTGAAAGCGATCCGCTGCCGGGGTACAAGAACGAGGCGGCGTTCAAGAAGGCGTTCATGGAGGCGGTGCACAAGGAGCTTTTTTTCCTGCCGCGCTCGCCGGTGCTGTTCACTTCGGCCTTGGAAGGCACGGCGGTGACAGAGATTTTGCAGGAGGTGCGGCGCCTGCACGAGACCTCGCTGCGGCAACTGCCGACCTCGCCGCTGAACCGGTTCCTGCGCGAGCATTTGGAGGCCAACCCGCCGAATTTCGTGCAAGGGCGGCGCTTCAAATGCTATTATGCGCTGCAGGTGGCGCGGCGGCCGTTTGTGATCCGGATGTACTGCAACCACGCCGGGAAGCTGGACGAGCGGTACACGCGCTATCTGGTGGCGGGCGTGACCGAGGCGTTCAAACTGCAAGGCTGCCCGATCCGGTTTGACTTGGTGGGGAAGCCGAAGCGGGAAGGCGGGCTCCGGCATGGATCGCGCAAGAAGGGCGTGGACCGGCCGCAGTTGGCAGCGGGATTACCGCCGGCGGCGGAAGACTGATATCGGCTTGCGCGGCGGACGGGAATCGGGCTGGATTTCCGCTTTTACCTCCCATGATTCGTACCCTCTCCTTTCGCGGCTGGAAAGCCCTGGCTCTCTCGACGGCGCAGGCTGAAATCATCGTGCCGGTGGAAATCGGTCCGCGGGTGATGTCCTGCGCGCTGCGCGGCGGCCCAAACTTGTTTTGCTTGGTGGACGCGGAAGCGGGCAAACGCGGCGAGAGGGAGTGGAAAATCCGCGGCGGGCACCGCTTGTGGTACGCGCCGGAGCATCCGGTGCGCACTTACCAGTTGGACAATGCGCCGGTGGCGGTCACGAAATTGAAGGGCGGCGCGGGTTTTCGCCTGGTGCAGGCGCCGGAGGCGAAGACAGGCATTCAGAAGAGCGTGACGATTGAGACGGTCGGGCCGGCGACGTTTCGGGTGACGCATGTTTTGGAAAACCAGAGCCTGTGGGACGCGGAGCTGGCCCCGTGGGTGGTGACGGTGATGGCGCACGACAGCTACACGACGATTCCGTTCAACCCGAAGGTGCCGCACGGCGAGGCGTTGCTGCCGGATTACGTGCTGGTGCCATGGACGTACACGGATTTCAGCGACAAAATCTGGCAGTTTCGCCGGGACTATCTCGGCCTGGATGCGACGCTGGCGCGGGAGAAGCAGAAGCTCGGCATCACGAATTTTCCTGGCTGGGTGGCGAACTGGCAGCCGAGCGGGACGTTTGTGAAGCATTGGAAACTGACGCCGGGCGCGACGTACCCGGACTTCGGCAGCACCT
>JBEKZN010000359.1:0-2536 GCA_049509815.1 Opitutales bacterium | reverse complement strand
GGGGGTTTTCGCTGACGCGGGCGCAGGCGGGGCCGATTCACCCGGTTTGCCGATGGCGCACATGGGCGCGCCGACGGGGACCTGGCCGCCGGCGGCAACGTAGTGTTTCAGCATCACACCGGGGACGAAATTTTCGACCTCCATCGTGGCCTTGTCGGTCTCGACTTCGCAGAGCATGTCGCCGGAGCTGACCTTGTCGCCCTCCTTTTTCAACCATTTGACCAGCGTACCCACGGTCATGGTGTCGCTGAGTTTGGGCATTTCGATGATTTCGGCCATGGCGGGAGCGGCGATTGGCGGGAAAAGGCGTGGTGGGCGCGGATGGTGGAGAATCATGCCAATACGGCACGACGCGCAGGGGTGGCAAAGCAAAAATCCGGCCAGAACTGGCGCGGGGCTTCGGAGGCAGGCTGCTTAGCCCGGAATGGTCGCGATTGGTTTTGCGCTAGCGGGCGTTGGCGGACGGTTTTTCCATTTGCCACTGGGGCAGGAATGTGACAACCTGATGACTTCGCGCCAGATGCTCCCTGCGCGCCCACATTATCATAGATCCATTCATGAACCTCCGAATTCGACTGCCTCTGATTCTTCTCACGATTTCCACCGTATGGCTGGCGGGCCTGGTTCGGGCCGAGACCGTGGATCCGGCGTCAAACATCACCATCACCGGGCCGACGGCGAACGTTACCGTCAAGCCTGGGTATGCGGCGCGGATGACGGTGAAGGCCGCGGGCGGGGTGACGCCGTTGAAGTACCAGTGGTATTTTAGCTTGGACGGAACGGGCAATGTGACGGCGCTGACCAGCAGCCGGCAGATCACGGGAGTGACCACCCCGAGTTTGAGCATCGGCGGCACGAACACGACCAACGTAGGCACGTACTTTGTCGCGGTGACCGATTCGGCGAACAACACGGCGAACAGCACGCTCTGCACGCTGTCGTTCACCGGCACGGTTCCGGTAATCACGAGCTTTAAAACGTCCCCGGCGAACCTGACCCTCGCGCTCGGCAAAAGCGTGACGTTCACGGCGATTGCAAAGAGCACGCCGACACCGGCCCTCCAGTGGCTCATGAACGGCGCCAACATCACGGGTGCGACGCGGAACACGTACTCGATCGCAAAAGTCACGACGGAGATGAACGGAGCCCATTACAGCGTGTTCGCCTACAATGCCATTGGCAACGTGACCTCGACGCCTCCGGCAATTCTGACTGTGACGGGCGGCGTGGGGCCGTCGATCACGACCCAGCCTTCAAACCAGACCGTGGCGAGCGGCGGCACGGCGAAGTTCAGCGTGGTGGCGGCGGGTTCGCCGACGCTCCTTTATCAGTGGTATTTTGGCGCGACTGCGCTGGTGAATGGCAAGGACGTGGCGGGTGCGACCACGGCTAAGCTGACCATCAGCAAAGTCAGCGATGATGACGTGGGCAACTACTCCGTGATGGTGTTGAACGGGATTAACAACGTGACGAGCAACATCGCCAACCTGACGCTCAGCGAGTAGGCGGCCGTTGGGAGTTGGCGCGAGCGGCCGGACCGATGCTATTCGGCTTTCGCCTTTGCCTTGCGCAGGGCGGGCGGTTAGCTTCGCCGCATGAGCCAGGATGGCTTGTCCGTGCTGAAGACCGAGAAGAAGCCTTCTTACCCGGTGGGGCCGGCGTTGCGCGAGTACCTGGTGCGCTGGGGGCGCGAGGAGGAACTGCCGGTGTCGTACAAGGAGCTGACGGAGTTCACGGAGTCGGCGCCGTTGATTGACGCGGCGGGGCGCGACACGCTGTGGGAGTCGGCGATTTACCCGCGCGAGCAGATGACGGTGCTGCACCAGGGCCTCAAGGAAATCTACGCGCTGATGCAGGCGGTCGGGAGCGTCTCGGTCATGGAGCATTTGTACGTGGACCGCATCGACTACTGCACGTTCGGCAACAGCAACCCGTTCCGCATCCGGATCGTCAACGCCTACAACGACAACTTCGACCATTTTTACGTGAAGAAGGCGGATGCGTCGCGGATTTTTGGGCTGGAGCTGGAGCACCTGCTCTCGCCCAACCGGCTGCATTACCTCACCTGCCGCGAGACGCTGGTGGAGGAGCACATCGGCGGGATTCCGGGGGACGTGTTCATCGAGCGCTGGCTGCACGACCCCAACGTGTCGTCGGTGCGCCTCGCAAAGGAGCTGGTGAAGTTCAACGAACGGTGCTTCGTGCGGCTGCTGGGCGACATGCGCTCGTACAATTTCGTGGTGGTGCTGGTGCCGGACTTCGAGGGCGTGCAGGTGCGCATCCGCGCGATGGACTTCGACCAGCAGTCGTACAACGGGCGGCTGCGGTTTTATTTGCCGCAATTTTTCAAGGAGAACCGGGCGCTGGCGGAATACTGCGTGAAGCGGCTCAACCCGCAAACGGCGCGGCAGTACCAGCGCGAGGAGCAGGCGCTGATTTTCCGGCGCGCGGAGACGGAGCGCGGGCGCGTTGGGCAGTTGCTGGCGGCGATGGAGGCGGCGGGGCTGTCCACCGCGGAGAAGGTGGCGCAACTGAG
>JBEKZN010000358.1:0-2542 GCA_049509815.1 Opitutales bacterium | reverse complement strand
CTTAAAAAGAGATGGTTCGTTTAGGATGGTGAAGGTTCGGCGTTCGGCAATGATGGGAGGCATGGCTGACAATCCTTCAGGCGGTGGGGCCGGTTCGGCGGAGAAAGAGGGTTCGGGCGCAAATCCCAAGCAGACCGAGCGGGCGGAGTTTTGGGGGACGTTGACGCCGTGGACGTTGCTGGGGCTGGGGGTGACGGCGGCGTGGCTGGGGGTGCTGGACTGGGTGGTGCAGACGGCGGTGATTCCGGAATTGGACCGGCTGCCGGTGGTGATGGGGGCGTTGATCGTCTATGTGATCATCATGGCGACCGGGGCGCGGGTGGCATACAAGCGCTGCCATCGGGGATAAACGACGGGTGCAGGGCCATTCCGCCGGCACTTTAAAAAACTTTCCAAGAAAACCCCGCCTGACGCGTCTTTAATTTATGGATTGTTTGCGCCAGCCCCTGTCGTTGCTTCTGGCTGCAGCGGTGGGCTTTTCGCCGGCCATTGTCACCGCGGAGAGCTCGGCCAATGGATCAATGCCCCCGGAGAGCCTGACGGTGGCACCGGCGCAAACGGTGCTGACGGATCCGGCGAGTTCCAGCGCGCTGAAAGCGCCGCCGCTGCAACTGCTGGTCTCGGACAAGGGCGACGTGGTGGCGATCCTGCAGCATGACGGGGCGGATCTGCGCGAGGCTGGCACCCAAAAGGACATCGGCTTTCTGACGGGCACTTTCGGGCAGTTGAAGATGGCGTGCAACGGCAACATCAGCATGAGCATGTTCAACGATCATGGGCAACTGGGGCGCTGGCATGTGGCCGACCTATCGCGCTTCCGGCTGCTGACGCTGCCCGATCTGCCGAGCGTGGCCGTCACGCCGGGGATGCTGGCGTTCGAAACTGAGGGGAACAAGCTGGCGGTGGCCGGCCCGCAGGAGCTATGTTTTTACAATGCATCGCGCCGCACGCTGACGTGGAAATACGACGACGACGCGATCGGCGCGGGCCGGCTGGTCGCACTGTCGCCGGACGGAGGCGTGGTGGCGGTGACGCGGGAAAACGGGACCGTGCAACTGCTGGAGACAGCCAAGGGCGCGCCGCTGGAGGCGACGGGGAATTATTCCGCGCCAGTGCAGGCCATCGCGCTGGCGCCGAATGGGACGCTGCTGGCAGCGGGGCTGGGGGACGACGGCTTCGACCTGCGGGACCCGACCGGGGGCCACCCACCGCGGGCGTATGCCTACCGGGTCGCGCCGAAGGCGGATGCGCTGGTGTTTTCGGCGGACGGGCAATGGCTGGCGGTGATCGCACCGCCGGCGACGCTGGACGAGGATTTTCGGATCGGGATTTTCAACGCGGCAACGGGAGCGTTGTGCTGGGAAATCCAGCATCATGGGGCGGACCCGGCGACGGAGCAGAAGGTGGTGATGGCGTTCGCGCCGGACGGGAAGACTTTTTACACGGCGGCGCAAAAGCTGGAGAGTTGGACGCTGAAGTGAGCGGCCGCGCGCAGAGAAATTTATTTCGCGCTGCCGCCAGCGCGCAGTTCGTCGCCGAGGTGGCGGAGGAATTTCCAGGTGAAGATGCCGGTGTTGTGGCCGTCGCTGAACTCGAAGGAGACGCCGTAGTTGCCGACGGGGCGCCAGCCAAGGATGGCGACGCCAGGGAATTCCTTCGGGCCGTGGCCGCCGTACTGCTGGCCGAAGATGTCGCGCTCGCCGATGTTTTCGGCGCTGGGGGAGCGGGCGCGGAGGAGTTCCGCGGGCAGGAAGTCTTCGACGCCGTCGGACCAGCGGAGGGCGATTTCCGAGCCTACGAGCTGGAGGTCGAGCGGCGGGAGAGTCATGCGCGGGCCGGGATTAAACCCCGGAGGCCGGCGCGGAAGCAACGGCTAAGCGACTTGGCGGCGGCGGCGCAGGCCGAGCAGGAGGGCGACACCACCGAGGGCCAGGCCGTAAACGGCGGGCTCGGGGACGGCGGTGACGTCGAAGGTCAGGCTGCCGGGGCCGGAGGTGGTGATATTGAAGGCACCGATGTAGGCTGGATTGATGGTGACGTCGGTGGCGGTAAAGTTGCCGGCGACAAAGCCGGTTTCCGAGCCGTAGCTGATGATGGTGTAGGTGCCCGGGGCATCCAAAGTCGCGCCGTCAAAGCTGATGTCAAAATTGCCGGTGCCGGAGGCGGTGAGCGCACCGGAGCCGAGGTCGATGGTGTCGGAACTGGTACCGTCAATCACGCCGACGGTGAGGTTGCCGCCGGCGGTCCAGGTGAGATTGGGGAGGGTGAGGACACCATTGCCGAGGCCGAGGCCGGGGGCGAGGATGGCGCCGCTGGCCAGGGTGACAGTGGCCGCGCTGGTGACCGAGCCAGTACCCCCGAGGGTACCGCCGCTGTTGATGTTGACGGCGCTGGTGCCGGAGAAGCTGCCGGTGAGCAGAAGGGTACCGCCGCTGATGGTGGTGGCACCGGTGAAACTGCTGGTTCCGGCGAGGGTGAGCATGGACGGGCCGACCTTGGTGAGGGCGGTGGTATTGCTGCCGGAGCCGTTCTCGATGGTGCC
>JBEKZN010000357.1:0-2544 GCA_049509815.1 Opitutales bacterium | reverse complement strand
AGCAATGGCAAAAATTTCAGCAAAATGTCCAGCGCGTGCGAATGGCGGCCATCCTCCGGCAATTCCGGCTTCAGCGGGTACAACCAGCGCGCCCCTTCGCGCGCGTCCGCCCGCCCGGCCTTGTGCTCCGCCTTCGCCGCCATCAGCAGCAGCGCGCTGCGCGCCAGACCCTGCATGTCCAGCGCCCAATCATACTCCTCGCGCCGGATTTCCCCCGCCAGTTGCCCGAATGCCGTCAGCGGCCCGTGCCGCTCGAACAGGTGCACCCGCCGCACCGCCGTGCACGCCTCCACCAGCGGCGCGAACGCCTTCGCCGCCACCCAGTCCACCTCCACCCCGGGCCATTGCACCCGCAAAGATTGGGCAACTTGCAGCCCGTGGACGATGTCGCCCAGAGAAGAAGGCTTGATTATCAGGACACGGGGCATTTCTACAAATGAGTGCGGAATGGCTCCGGCGGCTGCCGGTCAACCCGCACGATGGCGTGACCTCGCGGTAAATCCAACGTTTTTGTGCTCCAATTTTTACTTAACGCCCTCGGCCTGTTCCTGGCGGCCCTGCCCGAAAGCCTCCTTGCCTCCGCCTGCCGCGGCCTGGGCTGGTTGGTTATGGCCGTGCCGAGCCGCCGCCGCCGCACCATCCTCGCCAACCTCCACCACGCCTTTCCCGGCCAAACCCCCGCCCAGCGCCGCGCCCTCGCGCTCGAGTCCGTCCGCCATTCCATGGAGATGGCTTTCTTCGTCCTCATCTCGCCGCACTTCTCCAAAACGCGGATGGAGCGCCACTGCTCCATCCACCCGGAAATGCAGCGCGTCGTCGCGGAACTCCAAAACGCCCCGCAGCCTCTCGTTCTGTTCACACCCCATTTTTCCCTCATGGAGGCCAACACCTGCTTCCCTGCCCTTGTGCGCGGCTCCATTCCAGAGACCGCCGCTGTTTACCGCCCGTTTGACGCTCCGGGCCTCGAAAGCTGGGTGAAACGTACCCGCGAGCGCTGGGGCCTCAAGCTCCTCTCGCGCAAGGAGGGCTATTACCAGGCTGTGGACCTGCTCCGCCGCGGCGGCTGGGTCGTCGTCCTCTTTGACCAAAACGCCGGCGACCGCGGCGCGCTCACCCTCTTCCTCGACCGCGTTTGCTCCACCAGTGAACTCGGCGGTCTGCTCGCCGAAAAGTGCCGCACCCGCGTCGGTTTTGTTTTCACCGAGCGCACCGGCTTCTTCCGCGCCGTTATCCACGGCGAATTCTTCGACGCCGGCCCGACTGCCGCCGAAATCCTCTTTGCCTCCAACCGCTGGCTTGAAAACAAACTCCGCCAATCCGAGCAATGGCGTACCGACTGGCTCTGGCTCCACGCCCGCTGGCGCCACCAGGACCACCCCACCCGCCGCTTTCGCCTTCAATCCAAGCGCAACCTGCTCCCCGAGCAACTCGCCTGGATGGGTGCCGCCGCCCTCCCCCGCCATACCCGTTTCTGGCTGCGCCTGCCCAACTGGCTCGGCGACGTCGTCATGGCCCTGCCCCTTCTGCGCGCCTTGCGCCGGTCGCGCCCCGATGCCGAAATAACCTTGCTCGCGCAACCCGCCTTCGTCCCCCTGCTCGAACGCCTCGGCGTCGCCGACCGCATCATTACCCTTCCCGCGCGCGGCCCCGGCTATTGGAAGTTTTTCCGCCGCCTGCGCGAAGAATACCCCGACGTCCACGTCCTCTTCACCAACTCCTGGCGTGGCGACCTCGAAGCCCGCCTCGCCGGTGCGCCTCAGCGCTTCGGCCTGCGCCGCCCGGGCCGTGCCCGCCCGTTCCTCACCCACGTCTGGCGCCTGCCACCCGACCTCGACGAAACCCAGCTTCACCAAACCGCCGTCTGGGAAAAATTCTTCCGCCACTTCGGCCTCCAGGACGAATTGGATTTCACCCCGTTCGCCTGGCCGGCGCCGCCTGCGCCGACCAGCCCGGTTATCGGCTTCATTTGCGGCACGGAAAATTTCCCCGAGAAACGCTGGCCCGTCGAACACTGGCGCGGATTGCTCGCCGCGCTTTTCGCCGCGCATCCTTCGGCTCGCGTCCAGCTCTTCGGCGTCACGGGCGATGCCCCCATCGCCGCCGCTGTCGCCACCGGCTTCCCGCCCGAACGCGTCGCCAATTTCGCGGGAAAAACCTCCCTGCTCGAATTCGCCGACGCTCTCCGCGCCTGCGCCGCCGTCGTTTGCAACGACACCGGCGGCATGCACCTCGCCAACGCCCTCGGCGTGCCGGTCGTCGCCGTTTACGGCCCCACCAACCCCGTCCGCACCGGCCCCATTTTCAACGCGCCGCGCGCCATTCTCCAGCCGGCCAACTGCCCGCCCACCGGCGGCTCTGCGCTTGCCGAACTCTCGCCCGATCACGTCCTCACCGCCCTCGAAAAATGGATTTAGGACAGATTTGACAGCATCCGACAGGTGACCTACGATTTTTCCATGAAATCGGCGCAAACCTTGACCGCATCACTCAGGAACCGGTCTAAAATTCCGAAAACGGTCAAATCCCGCCGCCGTTCCCTCCTTT
>JBEKZN010000356.1:0-2552 GCA_049509815.1 Opitutales bacterium | reverse complement strand
TTTTGAAATTATTTTAGAATGGTTAAATCGGAATGATGAAATTGCCTTCATCATAGCTGACGGGCCTGGCAGATGGCGGGCCACTTTGAATATTCCTCGTGTTGATGCTCCACGGACATGCCTATGGCATGTGCCAAGCGGGCCATTGCCCTTACTCCGTCCGCACCCAAGTCGTCTTACTGATCCGATTTTCAATCCGTGGAAGGGGTGGGTGGAATTGCGTACAAGCACCAACCAGACCACTCCCTATTTCGGTGCAGGCCATCCTGGGGTCGTATGGCTTAATCGAAGGCTTCAAGCCAGGCTCTTTGGGGAGGGCGTTGGACTGTCTTCATTTGAATGGATAGGCAATCGTTATTCGGTCATTGGAAGTCCGGCCAAAGAGGTAACCGAAAAATTTTGGCAAAGTCTTCGTCGATGGGTCAAAAAATCCAGCAAAAAAATTCCTCGTTCGGGGTCCGTAGATGGCCCTCATCCAGAGATTTATGCCTTCCCGTCAGCACATGCCTCGTTTGTTCGAGGGCAAGGACGGGATCCAAATCCGTAGCTATTTTTGAAAAAGTTAAGATTGCTTACTCCAGCGGGAGTTCGAGTTCGACTTCGGCGTCGTAGTTGACGCCGGGGAAGCCGAAGCCGAAGAGTTTTAAAAATTCGGCCTGGTAGCGGGGGAAGGCGGTGAGGGTGTCGAGGTTGGCGGTGGTGACGTGGGGCCAGATTTGTTTGACGGCGTCCTGGATGTCGGGGCGCATTTCGAGGTCGTCCACGCGGAGGCGGCCGGCGGAATCGGCGGCGGGCGGGGCGCCATCGGCGCGGTAGAGGCGGTCGGCGAAGAGGCGGTGGATTTGCTCGATGCAGCCTTCGTCCACGCCTTTTTCGGCCATGACCTTGAGGAGGATGGAGAGGTAGAGCGGGACGACGGGGATGTCGGAGCTGGCCTGCGTGACGACGGCTTTGTTAACGGAGACCCAGGCGCGTCCGCCAAAGGGCGCGAGCCTGGCGGTGAGGCGCGCGGCGGTGTTTTCGAGGTCTTCCTTGGCCTTGCCGATGGTGCCGTTGCGGTAGATGGGGAAGGTGACTTCGGGGCCGATGTAGGAGTAGGCGACGGTGGTGGCGCCGGGGGCGAGGAGGTTGTGGTTGCGGAGGGCGTCGAGCCAGAGTTCCCAGTCTTCGCCGCCCATGACTTTGGTGGTGTGGCGCAGGTCGTCGGGCGTGGCGGGTTCGAGGGTGATTTCGAGGACCTCCTTTTTGTCGGTATCGACGGTCTTGGCGGTGAAGGGGGCGCCGACGGGTTTGAGGACGGATTTGTAGATTTCGCCGGTGCGCGGGTCGATGCGGCGCGGGGAGGCGAGGGAGTAGATGACGAGGTCCACGGGGCCGAGGTCTTCCTTGAGGCGGGCGATGGTCTGGAGCTTGAGGTCGTCGGAAAAGGCGTCGCCGTTGAGGCTGCGGGCGTAGAGGCCGTCGGCGCGGGCAGCTTGCTCGAGCGCGATGGTGTTGTACCAGCCCGCGGAGGCGGGGCGGCCTTTTTCGGAGGGGCGCTCGAAGAAGACGCCGAAGGTGGCGGCACGGGCGCCGAAGGCGGCGGCGATGCGCGAGGAGAGGCCGTAGCCGGTGGAGGCGCCGAGGACGAGGACCTTGCGCGGGCCGCGGGCGAGGGGAGGCCGGCTTTGGACAAAGTCAATTTGCGAGCGGACGTGCGCGGCGCAGCCGGCGGGGTGGGAGGTGACGCAGACGAAGCCGCGGACCTTGGGTTTGACGACGCTGAGGGTGGACATGGGGAAGTTTTAGACAGAATTAACAAAATTTACAGAAGGAAAATCCTTTAACCACGGATGCGACGGATGGCACGGATAAAAGCGAATGGACACGAAGAGGATAAACCTGTCTAAAGCAGCGGCATGGACATTGGCGCGATTTTTGACTGGGACGGGGTGATCATCGATTCGTCCGCGGCGCACGAGGTGAGCTGGAACGTGCTGGCGGCGGAGGAAAAACTGCCGCTGCCGGAGGGGCATTTCAAAAGGGGGTTCGGGCGGAAGAACCAGTTCATCATCCCGGAGATTCTGGGGTGGTCGCGCGACCCGCAGGAGATCATGCGGCTGGCGAACCGGAAGGAGGAGATTTACCGGGAGAATTTGAAGAAAACGGGCATCGAGGCGCTGCCGGGCGTGCGCGCGCTATTGGAGGGGTTGCGGGCGCTCGGGGTGCCGTGCGTGGTGGGGTCGTCCACGCCGCGGATCAACATCGAGACAGTGATGGATTTGGCGAAGCTGCGGGGATTTTTCGCGGACGTGGTGAGCGCGGAGGACGTGTCGCGCGGGAAGCCGGACCCGGAGGTGTTTTTGAAAGCGGCGGGGAAAATTGCGCGGGCGCCGGCGCGGAGCGTGGTGTTCGAGGACGCGTTCGTGGGCCTGGAGGCGGCGCGGGCGGGGGGATTCAAGTGCATCGGCGTTGGGACGACGAACCCGGTGGAGAGTTTGCGCGGGAAATGCGATCTGGCGGTGGAAAGACTGACGGAGGTGAGGGCGGAGGGGTTGGTGGGGTTGGTGGGG
>JBEKZN010000355.1:0-2574 GCA_049509815.1 Opitutales bacterium | reverse complement strand
ATGACGCCTTCGGCGGGGCTGACAAGCAGATGCCCCAGTCGGCCAAAGGCCACGAAAACCTCATCGAGAATCAAATGCACGCCATGTTCGCGGCACAGCGCGGCGACCTCGGCGACGAAGACGGGAGGTTGCTGGCGCATGCCGGCGGCTCCCTGCACGGACGGCTCGAGAATGACGGCCGCGATTTTATCGGCGCGCGCGGCGAGGAGGTCGCGCAAGGCGCGGAGGCTCGGCGCGGCGTCCGCTTCATGCACGCGGCCCGCGAGTTCGACGCAGTGCGGCGTGGGGACGTGGTGCGCGGGCAGAAACCAGTCGGCAAATCGGCCATGGAAAGCGGGGCTGTCGCCCACGGCCATCGCGCCGAGGGTGTCGCCATGGTAGGCACCGGTGAAGCCGGCGATTTCGCGTTTTTCCGGACGGCCGGTGAGCTGCCAGAATTGGCGCGAGAGCTTCAGGGCGATTTCGACGGCGCAAGCGCCGTTGTCGGAGAAGAAAACGCGGTCGAGGCCGGAGAGATGGGCGAGTTTGGCGGCGAGGGCGGCGGCAGGCGGGTGGGCGAGGCCGAGCCAGGTGGAGTGCGCGACCTGGTCGAGCTGGGCGCGGAGGGCGTCGTCGAGGTCGGGGTCGCGGTGGCCGTGGACGTTGGTCCAGAGGGAGGAATGGCCGTCGAGGTAGCGGCGGCCCTCGAGGTCGAAGAGCCAGGGGCCGTCGCCGCGCGCGATGTGGAGGGGAGGGTAGAGCGCGGACTCGGCGGATTGGGTGAACGGATGCCAAGCGTGGGTGCGTTCCCAGGCATCGAGTTGCTGGGTGCGCAGGGCGGCGGCAGGAGCGACGGCAGACATGGGCCGCGCGCATTGGAACCGATTTTCGGAGAGATGTTAATCCTAAAAGCGTCCGACCTTAACAATGAGGATCGGTGCGAAGCGACGGAGTTTTCGGATTAATCGTACACCGGCGCGTAATTGATGGCTTCGACCCAGCCGAGGCGGCCATCGGCGGCACGGATGTAATAGTAGCCGGGGTGCTGGCGGAGGCTTTCGGCGACTTCGCCGGCTTGGAGAACGCCGATGTCCTCGCTGCCGGGCACGGGCGAGAGCTTGAGCTTGGCGCCGGCGCGCAGGATGACGCCGTCATGCGAGTGCAGGTGGTCCTGCCCAAGCGCGGCCAGGGCGATGGCGGCGATGGCGAAGGACACAGCGAAGCAGAGCCAGGGGGAGGCGCCGTTCCAGCGGTAGAGCCGCGGCAGGAACAGGAGATAGAGGGCGACCCAGCCGAAGAAGGCGAGCAGGCAGGCCCAGGCGTTGACGCTCAAACCGGAGGAAAGGCGTTCGAGAAAAGTGGGGTCGGGGACGGTGAGGTTGACGGCCTGGCGGGCGAGGGAGAGGTTCTGGCGGGCGTCGGGATCGCGCGGGTTGAGCGCGAGGGCGCGCAGGTAATGGAGGATGGCGTCGGCCTGGTCGCCCAGCTGGTAGCAGGCGTTGGCGAGGTTGTATTCCAGCGCGAAGGAAGTGGCGATGGGCTCGGCGGCGGAGAAGAGTCGGCGGGCTTCGGCGAAATTGCCGTTTTCGTAGGCGGCTAGGCCGGTGGAGAAGGCGGTATCGGGATCGACGGGCGTGGAAGGAGCGGACGGGGCCAGGGCGAGCGACGGGGTTGACGCGGGCACCGGCGCAGGGGGCAGCGCCAGGCTGGGGGTGACAGGCGCCGAGGTTTGCGCCGTTGCAGTGGCGGCGGCGAGCGCGAAGCAGGCCGCTGCGGAAAAAATGGCGGTGGGGAGTTTCATGCGCGAAGCAATTGGCGGACGATCCCGTCGAGGCGGTTGGCGGCGTCCGTGAGAACGGCCTGGTCGGGGGTGAAGCCGCCGAAGCGGAGGGCGTCACCGGCTTCAAAAATTTCGCGGGCGGCGGCGTGGACCTCGACGGGGACACCGCGCGCGCTGAGATGGGCGTCAAATTCCGGCCAGGTGAGGGACTCGGCGGAGGTTTCCGAACTCCATTGCGCGGAATGACTGGCGGCTTCCTGCAAGGCGTGCTGGGCTTCGGTGTAAAATTCAGCGGCCTGCCCACTGGCGGCGGCGACGCGGGCTTTGGCCACGGCGGCGAGCGCGGCGCGGTGGGCATGAAGCTGGCGCGCGTAGGCGACATCGGTTTCCAGGCGCAACTTACGGCGGCGCGTGATGACGAGCGTGGCGAGCAGGGCGGCTGGCACAGCTTGCGCGCCGAGGAAATAGGGCGAGAAGAAAATTGGCTGGAGCGAGGGGCTGACCCAGGTGCCGGGTTCGGTGCGCGGGCCGACGAGCGCGGGCGCGGCTGCGACGACATTGTTGGAGACGGGCGGCAAAGGCACGGACTGACCGGGCGGGGCGGGTTGAACGGTCACCGGGATGGGCTTGGGCGTGAGGTCAACGTAGGTTTTGGTGTCGGGATTGAAGAAGTTGAACTGAGGTGGGGGTACGTCGGTGATATTTTGCGAAAGCGGCATGAGGACGTACTCAAAGGTTTTGGTGCCGTGATAGCCGGTGGGGTCGTTCGGGTCGGGTTGGAAAGTTTCCTTGGGTTTGTAGGAGCGCCAGAGGGA
>JBEKZN010000354.1:0-2578 GCA_049509815.1 Opitutales bacterium | reverse complement strand
GCTTCAGCGTCAGCAACCCCACGCTGATCTCGTCCTCCTGCGCATCCGGCCAAATCTGCATAAACACCTTCCGGTCCATCAAAATATTCCCGTCCGCCGCAAACGTCGGCCCCATTGTGAATAACCCCTCGATCACCATCCGCTGCCCGCCCACCTCCGTCGTCACCCCTTCCGGCTGCGCCGCCAGCAACGCCTCGATCGGCCCGTAATCCGAGCGCGACAGCGTGTCGAACAGGATCACATTCCCCTGCTTCAGCTTGTCCTGCTGGCTCACAATCTCCGGGTTCTTGAACGGCTTGCTCGCCGGATCGAACGCCATGATGAAAATCGACCGCTCCCGCCCCGTCTCCGGATTCTTGAACGGCAGGCTCCCCAGGCTCAGGCTCGCGTCGCTCTCCACCTCCGCGAGTGCGTGCGCCTGGTACAGGCGGATTTCCGGAAACTCCCGGCTGATTCCGAAATACTCGAACTGCGGGCTGATCAGCACCACGTCCCCGCGCATCTGCAAAAGCGGCGCCACCACCTGGTCGAATAACGCCGAGTTCAGCCCCATCTGAAACAGCATCATCGTCACCGCAAACGTGATCCCCGCCACCGCCGCCGCAAACCGTTTCTTCTCCACCGCCAGTTGCCGCCATGCCAGCGGGATGCCGAGCGGAAAAATGCGCTCGAACCACGGTCGCTTCTTTGGCCGGGCTGCGGTGCTCATGGCTCCATGCGCACCGTCACCTGCCCGTTTACCAGGTTGGCAAACACGTCGGGCTTGTCCAAATGCACTTTCACCATCACCACCCGCGAATCGGTGAACACCGCCGGGTTGATGTTCTCCAACCGGTTTGTCCCCACCATCGGCGAGATGTCCACGACCTCCCCGGTGTAGTTGTCCGGCAGCGCGTCGCATGAAATCACCGCCTTTTGCCCGAGGTGCACCCCCGTCACATTGTCATAGGCGATCTCCACGTCCACAAACATGTCCCGCGTGTCGCCGAAATCAAACACCCCGTCCGGCCCCACCATTTCCCCGATGTGTACCAGCACGCTCAACACCCGCCCTGCGTATGGCGCCCGGATTTCGCCCGTCGCCACCTGCGCTTGCGCCGCCGCCGCGCTCGCCTGGGCCGCGGCCAGCCGCGCCTGCGCCGCCGCCACGCTCGCCGCGTCCTCGGCCTTGACCATGTCCCGCAAATTCTTCTGCACCTCATAAATTGCCCGCGCGCTGTGCGCTTCGACCTGCACCGGTGCCCATTGCGCCGCGTCTTCCGGCGCCGGCTCCACCACCAAATTCGCCTCGGCCTGCTTCACGCGCCCGTGCGCCAGATCCGCCTGCGCCTGCAATTGCTCAATCTGGTTTGCCAAATCCGCGTTCGCCTTCAACGCCCCGGCCTTGGCCTCTTCCACCCCCGCCTGGGCGATCTTCCGCTGGTTGTCGCTGTACCTGCCGATGGCGTCCACCTGCGCCTGCCCCACCGCCACCGTCGTGTTGCCCACGAGCTGTACCATTTGCTGCAATTCCTGCGCCGCCGCCAGCGCGGCCTGGGCCGCCTGCTCCTCGCGCTTCGCTTGCTCCAGCGCCAGACTTGAATTCACTGCCGCCTGGTGCGCCGCCAGCTCCGCGGCCACCGCCTTGCCCTCCAAATCCAAAAGCTGCGCGTCAAACGCCGCGTCCGCCTGCGCCGCTGCCGCCTTCGCCTGCTCCAACGCCGCCGCCGCCGCCGCCGCTTCCTGCTGCGCCGCGTCGGCCTGCGCTCGCAACGTCTCCCGCGTGCTCAACACCGCCAGCAATTGCCCGGCATCCACCGCTTCCCCCGGCGTGACCAGCAACTGCGCCACCGTCCCCGGACCCGCCGCGCCGATCGGCACACCCCGCCGCAGCAACCCCCCCGCCGGGACAATCCGCCCTTGTCCCGCTACCCCAATCACAAACGGATTCGTCGGCCCCTGCTGGTAACGCGTCTTCGGCGCCGCGGGCGGCTGCGCCCACCCCGCCGTCGCCGGCCAGACCAGCAAACCGGTCAACAGCCATGCCCGCAGGCTCCGACACCTCATAAAGGATGTGAACACGAGGAAATCCAAGCGTGTAAACTTCGTTTACCTACCCGGAACCCCGTCGCCAAACAAGGTTAAATCCACGCCCCACCCACCACTCTCCCACACCGCCGCCAAACATTGAATACTCGTCACGCGCCCAACCGTCCCCTACATAACATCCCGCCCCATGCAACTCGACGAGGCCTATCGCCGCTGCCTGGCCCTCACCCGGGCTCATTACGAGAATTTTCCCGTGGCCCGGCTCGTCCCGCGCCGCCTGCAACCCGCCGTCGCCGCCGTTTACGCTTTTGCCCGCACCGCTGACGATTTTGCCGATGAAGGCTACGACCTCGCCGGCCCCGCCAACCTGCCCCCTGCCGAGCGCCTTCGCCTCCTGCGCGCCTTCGACACCGCCCTCCTCGCCTCCGCCGAAGGCAAACCTATCCCGCCCGAATGGGACTGGATTTTCACCGCCCTTGCCGACACTCGCCGCCGCTACGATCTGCCTCTTTCTCTTTTCCGGGACCTCCTCTCCGCCTTCAGCCAGGAC
>JBEKZN010000353.1:0-2613 GCA_049509815.1 Opitutales bacterium | reverse complement strand
CGGAGGGCGCGGATTTGGGCGATGAGGGCGTCGAGGTCGACGGGGGCGTCGATGGGGAGGGCGCCGAGCATGGGGATGAATTCGTCGAGGCTGGCGATGCGTCCGTCTTCGAGGGTGACTTCATAGGCGCCATCGCTGAAGAGGAAGAAGCGGGAGCCGGGGGCGATGCAGCAGGTTTGCTCGGGGTAGCGGCTGCCGGGCATGCCGCCGATCATGAGGCCGCGGGCGAGGAGTTTTTTGGGGGCGGGGTCGCCGGGTTGCTGGAGGATGGCGGCGGGATGGCCACCGCTGCCGAAGGTGAGGGTGCGGGTGGAGGGCTGGTAGACGCCGTACCAGAGGGTGAAGTAGCTGTTGTTTTGCTTTTCCATAGGGAAGGCGCGGTTCATGGCGCTGAGGACGGCGCCGGGGCGGCGGGAGTCGAGGCCCTGCATGGCGCCGGAGCGGAGGACGTTGAGGGCGGCGACGGAAAGGAGGGCGGCGCCGACGCCGTGGCCGCAGACGTCGAGGAGGTAGAGGGCGAAGTGGTCGTCGTCGATCCAGTGATAGCCGAAGGAGTCGCCGCCGAGTTCGCTCCAGGGGATGAAGCGCCATTTGATGAGGAAGGGTTCGGAGAAGGGAGCGGGGAGGAGGGACTGGAGGTAGGCGGCGGCTTCCTTTAATTCCTGGTCGAGGCGTTGCTGCTGGGTCTTGATGGTGGCGAGGAGGCGCTGTTCCTGATCGCGGAGGACTTTGCGTTCCATGCAGGCGCGGATGCGGGCCTTGAGGAGGGCGGGGTTGAAGGGTTTGAAGAGGTAGTCTTCGGCGCCGGCCTCGATGCAGCGGACGACGGAGTCGGTGTCGTTCTGCTCGGAAAGAAGGACGACGGGGATGTGCTGGAGCTGGGCGTCGTGCTTGATTTTCGCGAGCAGATCAAGTCCCTTGAGGGTCGGCAGGTCGACTTCCCAGAGGACCATGTCGAAGCCGCCCTCGGCAAGGCGGGCGAGGGCCCGGGGGCCGGATTCCTCCGTTTCGGCGGTGTGACCATCGCGCTGGAGATTGCGGGCGAGGATTTCGCCGCTGAGGCGGTCGTGATCGACGATGAGGACGCGGCCGGCGACGGGATCGGGGCGGGCGGTTGATTGCTCGAGGACATATTCGAAGAGCTGGCGTCCGAGGGCGGAGCGAATGCGCTGGCGGGTCGAGGCGGCTTCGTCGGAACCGAAGAGTTTATCGAGGGAGACGGGCGCACGTCTGGCGGGCCGGTCGCTTGGAGTGTCCGGCGTTGCGTCCATATGCTTGCTCAAAAAAAAGCCGGAAGGGGGAAGGCGATGCCCGCGACCGGGACGGTTTGGCTAAGCTTTGGCCTCGGCCAGGGCGGCGGCGGTATCGTGCTCGATGGCGACGACATCGCCGATGCCGGAGGCATCGAGCACTTCGTTCACCAGGGGCTGCGGATTGAGGAGGATGAGTTTTTTCTTTTCCAGGTTGAGGGACTTGGCGGAGCTGAGAAAAATGCGGAGGCCCATCGAGCCGAGAAAGGTAACGCCGGAAAGATCGACGATGGAATTTTTTTTCGATGCGGCGGTGTATCCGAGGAATTTGTTTTCCACCTGGCCCACGCCGGCGATGTCGAGCTTGCCGACAAGGGCGATGTGGGTGTAGGTGCCGTCCGTTTCGATTGCAGTTAGTTCCATAGCCATTCCAGTTTTGGGTGCGATCGAGCGCCCGAAAAGGCGTTGGCGATCCATAAGACAGTGTGCGGGAGTGGAAGCGATTTCAAGCGCAAACGCACGGCTACTTGGTCGGCGCTGCGGCTGACGCAGCGAGTGGTCCCGGCAGGACCTGGGGCGGATCCGTTTCCAATCCATCGGCAATGGTGACGGGGTTGGAGACGATATCGACGGAGGCGGATTGCAGGCCGTCGCGGGTGGCGGTGACGGTGATGGTGCCGGGGGTCGCGGTGGAGCGGACGGCGACGCGGTTGATGCCGCATTCGGTGTTGAGGTAGAGGTTGTTGGTTGAGTCGACGATGCCGCTGTTGTAACCGCCGCGCCAGATGCCGGGGCCGGTGCAGGTGAAGTCGACGCGGGCTTCATCGGTTGGGCAGCGCTCGCCCTTGTCGTCCACGACCTCGACGTCGATGAGGGCGACGTCGGAGCCGTCGGCCTGGAGTCCCTTCGGCCCGAGGATGGGCGTGAGCTTGATCGCCTTCGGCGCGCCGGCGGTGGTCAGCTTGTCTTCGCAGGCTTCGGTTCCGTTATTGGAACCGACGGCCTTGATTTCACCCGGCGCCCACGCGATGTTCGGGAAGGCGAAGAGATAGCCGTTGGTGGGCTGGTCGACTTTGCCGACGGAGGTTCCGTTGACGAAGAGCTCGACCGAGCTGCAGTTGGAGACCACATACATGGTTTTCGTGGTGTTGGCGGGATAGGTCCAGTGGCCGATGATATGGATGTCGGGCTGGTCATTTTGCATGACCCTGTAGGCGTAGTAGGCTTCCTTGGGAAGGCGGACGGAATCGACCTTGCCGCTCACGCGGCAAACTTCGCTGCTGTCCTGGCGACCGTCGGCGTTGGAATCGGAGAAGTAGATCGAGGCGTAAGCGGCCCATTTGGCGTGGGCGGGATCGGTGTT
>JBEKZN010000352.1:0-2621 GCA_049509815.1 Opitutales bacterium | reverse complement strand
AGACGGGCGATGTCGCGCGAGCGGAACAGACCTGGCTGGATGGGGCAAAGCGCTTTGGGCCGAACTCGGCCCCGGCGCAGGCGCTGACGGCGGCGCGTTACGTGCGCAAGGAAAACGACCTGGGCACCGAGTCGCCGGACGCCGCATCCCTGGTGGATTATCTGTCGCGGCCGAATTGAGCGGGCCGGCTATTCGCTCGGGGCGCGCCAATTGGGCGGGTTTTGCAGTTCAGGGCGCAGGACGCCGATGCAGGGCAGGTTGCGGTAGCGCTCCGCGAAATCGAGCCCGTAGCCGACCACGAAATGGTCCGGAATGGTGAAGCCGACGAAGTCCGGCTTGAGGTGCACCCGGCGGCGATGTTTTTTGTTGAGCAGAACGCAGGTGTTTAGCGAGGCGGGTTTTTGGGCTTTCAGGATGCGGGTGACTTTGGCGAGGGTGTGGCCGGTATCGAGGATGTCGTCGATGAGCAGGACGTGCTGCTGGGTGAGGTCGAGGCGGATCTGGTCGATGATCTCGGGTTCGGTGACGGGGCGGTCCTCGTTTTTATAGGAGGAGACGCGGACACAATCGAGGCGCAGGTAGAGGTTGAACTGGCGCAGGAGGTCGGCGGCGAACATGATCGCGCCGTTGGTGATGCAAATCACGGAGATCTCGTCGGCGCCGAGGCGTTCGTAAAGCGCCGCAATCTGTCCGCCGAGCTCGACGATGCGGCGGCGGATGTCTTCCTCGGTGACGAGGACCTGGGATAAATCCTTATGCATGGGACGAAGTGGCTGGTTGGTTGGGAAATTTGGCGCGGGCCTGCTGCAGGGCGGTTTGAATTTTGTCACACAGGGGGGCGTTGCCGGGGATGGCAGCGGCCTGAGCGAGGAGGGCGACGCAGGTGGGCTCCTCGCGCTGGAGGGCGTAGCGGCCGGCATAATAGTACAAGGCGCGCAGGATGGCAGGAGTAAACTCCTCAGGGTGGGTGGCGCGCCGCTTCAACAGCCAGGCGAAGTCTTCGCGGGCGACTTTGTCGCGGCCAAGGAAGGCGGGCACTTCGGAGGAATTGAGAGCGCGGATCAAGCGGACATTGAGGTTATCCGGGGCCGCGGCAATCGCGGCGTCCAAATGCCCAAAGCCGCGATTGGCCCAACTGGGCTTGAACAGGAGGAAGACATACTTGGCGTGAATGGTGCAGGCGCTGCCGTAGAAGGCGCGGACTTCGGGATCGTTGGGGGCTTCCGCGTAGAAATTCTTGAAGAAGGTCAGGGCTTCGTCGGAGGCTTTCTCGTCGCCGGTACCGCCGAGTTCGCACAGGAGGGCGCCGAGATGGATGCGCAGGTCGTAGTTTTTGGGGTCGGTGGCGAGCGCGGCTTTGAGCTGGGCACAGATGGCCTTTTTGGCGTCGGGATCCAGGCCGAGGTTTTCCAGCGGCAAAGGATCCGCCAGCACGCGCGAAGGGGCAAGCAGGCCGCAGCCCAAGGCCAGCAGTAGAATGCAAAACGCGTGGATTGGCTGAAAAAGCATTCCTTCATAGACAACGCTTTTCGGGTCGGCGGGTCAATGTTCTTTGGCTGCAGAGCTTGCGCCAAAGACGGATTTGCGCGTGAATTCACATAGCCGTGTCGCCGGGGGCGACGGGCTTGGCATGTTACAATTTCGTCATTATCTCATTGCGGCCGTTATGGTGGCTTGGTTGGCCGGCATGGGGACGGCGTCGGCTGCCACCGGCGGCAATGACACGCTGTCGGCAATGGGGACAGCGACGACCGTGCTGCCGACGGAAGCAGCGGTGTTTCCAAGGACTTTTACCGATGGCGCGGACCGCACGGTAAAATTGACCGCAAAGCCCGAGCGAATCATCAGCCTGTCGCCTGCAATCACGGAGATGGTGCTGGCGATTGGCGGAGAAAAGGAGCTGGTGGGGGTGACGCGCTACTGCACGGTGCCGGAGCGGATCCCGCCGGTGGTGCGCGTGGGAGGATTGCTGGATCCGGATTATGAGGAGATGGTGGCGTTGCGGCCCGATCTGGTGCTGGCGCCCAACCTGGCGAGTCCGCAGTTGCTGGAGCGGCTGGAGAGTCTGGGCTTGACGGTGGTGGTGATGAATCCGGAGGGGCTGGACAATCTGCCGCGGGATTTTCGGCTGCTGGGCCAGGCGACGGGACGGGATGACAAAGGCGAGGCGCTGGCCACGCAGTTTCAAGATTTGCGGGCACTGGCGCGTGCGCGGTTGCAGAGCTTGCCCGCGGACCAACGCCCCACTGCGGTGATTATTTATGCCCCGGATTTGCTGGCACCATCGCCGAAGGCGTTTGCCGGGCAGTTGCTGGAGGAGGCCGGCGCGCGGAATGTCGTACCCGCCGGCGGCACAGCCTGGCAGGAGCTTACGCCCGAGGCGTTGCTCAAGCTGGACCCGGCGATAGTTTTTCTGGTGCGGGATCCCGGGTCAGGACCGTGGCCGCCGCCGGATCAGCCGGCATTGCAAGGACTCTCAGCGGTGCGGAAAGGCCGGGTGGTGGATTTGCCGGAGAGTTTGTTTTTGCGGCCCGGGGCGTTGCAAGGCGAGGCCCTGTGGACGCTGGCGCACGAACTGCACCCGGATCTTTTTCCGGAAACGACCAGTTTGGAGGCGCTGG
>JBEKZN010000351.1:0-2622 GCA_049509815.1 Opitutales bacterium | reverse complement strand
GTCCGCCGAACGGTCCAGCGTCAGGTAGCTCAACCCCACCCGATCCAAAAACTTCAGCCGCTCGGCCATCTGCGGCAACACCTCCGCCGCGATCAACTTCCCCCGCGTATCCAGCTTCAGCCGCTGCAATTGCCTCAGCAACTCCGCCGGCGGCAGCGCCAGCAATTGCGGCAGCGACCGCGCCGCGCCGTCCGCAAAATGCAGCTTCACCGCGCGCGACACCGCGTTCAGCCGCGCCCCGTCGCATTCCGGGCACACTTCCGTGCTCTCCGCATACGATGGCGCCTCCGCATATAAATCCTCCTGCCCCTCCAGCTCCGCAAACAACCGCCCGTGCCCCCGGCACCGCGGGCACCACCCGCGCGGCGAGTTCCACGAAAACTGCTTCGGCTCCGGATCCGGAAACGACTCCCCCGTCGCCGGGTCCGTCCGCGTCGTCGAAAACCACGCCGGCTCCCCGCGTTTTGGCTCCAGCAAAAAACACGCCCCGCTGCCCAACTTCAGCGCCTCATCCAGCAACCGCGCCATCGCCGCTTTTTCCACCCGCTGCTCCGCCTGTGTCCCAAAATCCGCCACCGCCACTTCCACGTCGTGCTCCCGGTAACGGTCCAGTTTCGTGAATTTCTCCACCGGCACCAGCCGCCCGTCGCACCGCAGCAATTTATAAAAATGCGCGCGCGCCCAATCCGCCAGCGGCTGGTGATGCCCCTTTCGCCCCCGTGCCAGCGGCGCGAACAAATACAAGTGCCCCGCGCCCGCCCGCTCCTTCAACGCCTCGGCAAAACGCCGCGCCAGTTCCGTGCGCCCCAGCGCCACCAGCGGCGCATCCGTCACCAGGCTGTGCGGCACGCCCAGCCGCGCATACAACAGCCGCAAATACGGCGCGACCTCTGTCACCGTCGCCACCGTGCTCTTGCGCCCGCCGCGCGTCACCCGCTGCTCGATCGCCACCGTCGGCGGCAGCCCGCTGATCGCATCCACGTCCGGCCGCGGCAACTGTTCCACAAACTGCCGCGCGTACGACGACATGCTCTCCAAAAACCGCCGCTGCCCTTCCGCGAACACGATGTCAAACGCCAGCGACGATTTCCCCGACCCCGACACCCCCGTCACCACCGTGAATTCCCGCCGCGGCAGCGCGAACGTCAAATTCTTCAAATTGTGCTCCCGCGCCCCGACCACTCGCAATTCCCCCGCACCCGTGTCTGGCGCGACTTCTTTTTTCTTCTTTTTCTTTTCTTCAACCGCCAGCGGCCATCTGCGAACCGGAAGCTTTTTCTCGTCCTTATTCTCCTCCAGCACTTTTTTCAAAAATGGCGCTGTGGCCGTTTTTCCGCGCGCCAGTTGCTCCGGCGTTCCCTCTGCGACGATTTTCCCGCCCTGCGCGCCCGCTTCCGGTCCCAGCTCGATCAGCCAGTCGCACGCCGCCAGCACATCCGGCTGGTGTTCCACCACCGCTATGCTGTGCCCGCGCTCCACGAGCCGCTGCAGCACCTCGAGCAGCCGCCCTACGTCGTGCCGGTGCAGCCCCGTCGTCGGCTCATCCAGCAGCAGCAATGCCGCGCCCTCGGCCGCCTCCATCCCGCCGAGGTACCGCACCAGTTTCAGCCGCTGCGACTCGCCGCCCGACAGCGTCGTCAGCGGCTGCCCCATCGGCAGATAGCCCAGCCCCACTTCCTCGAGCGCGCGCAGCCGCATCGCAATCCCCTTCTGCTCGGCAAAAAGCTCGCGCGCCTCGCGCACTTCCAGCCCGAGGATTTCCGTCACGCTGTGTCCATGCCACGCGCACGCCAGCACTTCCGGCCGGAATCGTTTTCCCCCACAGCTCGGGCATGGCACGAACAAATCGCTCATGAACTGCATCTCCACGCGCTCGTAGCCCAGCCCCGCGCAGTGCGCGCACCGTCCGTCCCCGCTGTTGAATGAAAAATGCGACGCCGTGAATCCCGCCGCCTTCGCGCCGTCGCTTTCCGCCAGCAGTTTCCGGATCCCTTCCCACGCCCCGCAATACAGCGCCGCGTTGCTGCGCGGTGTCCGGCTCACCGGCGACTGGTCCACCAGCACCAAATCGCCGATCGCCGCGCCCAGTTTGATTTTCCGGATCGCCGCCGGCTCTTCCGCCGGCTGCCCGCGGTGCGCCCGCAATCCCTCGTATAACGCATGCTCCAGCAGCGTGCTCTTGCCCGAGCCCGACACCCCGCACAACCCCACCAGCCGTCCCAGCGGCAGCGCCACGTCGAGCCCGCGCAGGTTGTGCAGCGTCACCCCGCGCATCGTTAAAAACGGCGTTCCGCCCCGGCCGGATTTCACCGGCCGGCGTTTCTCCGGCGGCGCCAGAATTTTCCGCCCGGTCAAATACTGTCCCGTCAGGCTCGCGCTATCTTTCAGCAATTCCGGCAGCGGCCCGTTGAACACCAGCCGCCCGCCGCGCTTCCCCGGCTCCGGACCGATCTCCACCACTTGGTCCGCCGCGCGCATCACCGCCTCGTCGTGCTCCACCACCACCACCGTGTTCCCCTGGTCCGCCAGCCGCCGCAAAATCCCGATCAGCCGGTGGATGTCCCGCGGGTGCAGCCCCACGCTCGGCTCGTCCAGCACGAACAGCGTCTCCACCAGCGACGA
>JBEKZN010000350.1:0-2639 GCA_049509815.1 Opitutales bacterium | reverse complement strand
GGCACTTTCCTCGGGCTGAACGGGATTGTAGTCAAAAGCCATGGGGGCGCGGACGCCCGGGGATTCGCCACCGCCATTCGCCTGGCGGCCGGTCTTGCCACGAGCGACTTCGTGGCGCAGATCGACCGAAACCTGCGGGCGATGACGGCGGCCATGCCCACAACCGACGACATGGCCGGGGAAAGAACCAAGGCGTGAGCATTCTACGTAGCGTCGTCACCGGCGTAGGCGACTATCTGCCGGCGCGCATCGTCACCAACGACGACCTGGCCAAGGTGATCGAGACCAGCGACGCGTGGATCCGCGAGCGCACCGGCATCCGCGAGCGGCGCGAAGCGGCCGAGGGCGAGACCACCTCCGACCTGGCCACCCACGCCGCCGCCAAGGCGCTGGCGGCCGCCGGCCGCACGCCAGCCGACGTCGACCTGATCATCGTCGCCACCACGACGCCCGACCTGACTTTTCCCGCCGCCGCCACCATGGTCCAGCGCAAGCTGGGCGCGCCGATCGGCATCGCCTTCGATATCCAGGCGGTCTGCTCGGGCTTCGTCTATGCGCTGGCGGTCGCGGACAATTTTGTGGCGCGCGGCCAATCCAAGTGCGCGCTGGTCATCGGCGCGGAGACCATGACCCGGTTGATGGACTGGACCGACCGGGCGACCTGCGTGCTGTTCGGCGACGGCGCCGGCGCCGTGGTGCTGGAGCCGGGCCAAGGGCAGGGGACCACGGCCGACCGCGGCATCCTGGGCGTGGCCCTGCGCGCCGACGGAACCAAGCAGGACCTGCTCTACGTCGACGGCGGCCCCTCGACCACGGGCGCTACCGGCAAGCTGCGCATGCAAGGCAACCAGGTGTTCCGCCATGCGGTGGTGAACATCTCCGAGGCGGTGATCGCCGCGGCCGAGACGGCCGGCGTGTCGCTCTCGGAAGTTGACTGGTTCATCCCCCACCAGGCCAACCAGCGCATCCTAGAAGGCGTGGCGCGGCGCCTCGGCATCGACGCGAGCCGCGTGGTCTCGACCGTGGCCGAGCACGCCAACACCTCCGCGGCGTCCATCCCGCTGGCGATGGCCAAGGCGATCGACGACGGGCGGATCAAGCCCGGACAGCTCCTGCTGATGGAGGCGATGGGCGGGGGCCTGACCTGGGGCGCAGCCGTCGTCCGTCTTTAGACGGCGAAGTTTGGTTCCCACGAACCCTTTGACTTGACGAAACAATCGCGACATGAACCCTTTGTCTCGTGAGGGGGCGGATGGCGATCATGAAGGGGCGGACGTTGACGCGGGCGGACCTCTGCGAGGCCGTTCATGAGGAAGTGGGCCTGACGCGCCAGGACTGCGCGGGCCTCGTCGAGCGCACACTCGATCTTGTGGCCGAGGCCCTGGAGCTGGGCAAGACCGTGAAGCTCTCCGGCTTCGGGGTGTTCCAGGTGCGCGCCAAGCGCGAGCGCATGGGCCGCAATCCCAAGACCGGCGAGCCGGCCGCCATCGACCCGCGCCGGGTCATCGCCTTCCGCGCCTCCCTGGTGATGAAGGCGCGGATCGACCGCGCTCAGGCCAAGTAGGCCGCTCCGTGGCCAAGGGTCCGGAGGCATTTCGCAGCATCTCCGAGGCCGCCGGCGAACTGGGCGTGCCGCAGCACGTGCTGCGCTTCTGGGAGACCAAGTTCTCGTTCGTGCGGCCGATGAAGCGCGCCGGCGGACGCCGGTTCTACCGCCCGCAGGACATCAGGGTGCTGGCCGAGGTGCGGCGGCTGCTGCACGAGGAAGGCTACACCATCAAGGGCGTGCAGAAGCTGCACCGCGAGCTGGGCGTCCGCAACTTCGTCGGCCGCCCGAAGCCGAACGGCGCCTCCCAGCCCGAGCTGGACTTCCAGGCAGGCCCGCTCGGCCCGGACGCCCGCCGCCGCCTCGTCGCCGCCCTGGACGAGCTGACCAGCGTCAAGGCCCGCCTGGACCGGCTGCTGGGCGAAACCTGACGCCTTGCGGCTTTTTCGCTTGCGCCGCCCGCCGCCAATGAATCGCGCCGACTGCGGCCCCATCGCAACATCCCCGCATAATCACCGTAAATAACGGGGGCCAAATTGTGGTGAGCCCGCCGCCGCACGCCTCTGAAACTCCAGAACCTGTTGTTCCCAAGCCACAATGCCAACCTAAACGATGTCAAAGACCACGCCGCCTCCGGCGTTACTGAGAGAAATGGTGCGATTCAACGCCGCGTCAACCCAGCCGACTGATCTCGGCCCACGACGCCATCAGCCCGGCTGTCCCGCAATGCCGTCACCCCGGACGGCCCGCAGGGACGATCCGGGGCCGGACGCTCCGGTTCCCAGACGAATTCCAGCTTGGTCTCGGCCCGTCCGGCCCCGGCTCGGCGCGTCCTGAAGGACGCTTGGCCGGGGTGACGAGGAGGGTTGATCGCGTCGTTACCCGGGTTCGTTGCCCCACGGGATGAAACCTGACGCATTGCGGCGGTGCGCCGGCGTCCCTATAAGACCGCCTCCCGCGAAGGGGTCTCGGAGCGTAGCGCAGCCTGGTAGCGCACTTGACTGGGGGTCAAGGGGTCGTGGGTTCGAATCCCGCCGCTCCGACCAACCTTGTTTTCAAAGGGTAGGTCGGTTTTTCAAAGCCTGATTTTGGG
>JBEKZN010000035.1:0-10766 GCA_049509815.1 Opitutales bacterium | reverse complement strand
GAGCGCGTCGCCGGCGCTGATGCAGGATTACCAGAAGCAGGCGGGCGAGGTCATCCAGAAGAATCCGTACGTGGACAGTTTTGTGTCGGCGACGGGGGCGACGGGCTTCATCAACCCGAATTTCGGGATCACGTTCGTTTCGCTGAAGGACCCGAGGCACCGGCCGCCGATTGCGGATGTGGCGGGGATGCTGAACGGGGCGCTGGCGCAGATTCCGGGGCTGGCGCCGTCGCTGCGGCCCCAGCCGGTGCTGCAGATCAGCACGGGGGGCACGTCGAAGCAGACGGGCAATTACGCATATATTCTGTATGGACTGGACAAGGCGATGGTTTACCAGAGCGCTTTCAAGCTGATGGGGGCGATGCTGCAATCGGGAATGTTCACGACGGTGTTCCCCGATTTGTTTCCGAACAACCCGAAGCTGAATTTGGAGCTGAACCGCGAGCAGGCTTCGCAGTACGGGGTGACGGCGACGGGGTTTTCGCAACTGCTGGCCAACGCGTACGCGCAGAACTACTCGTACCTGATCAAGACCGACTACCTGCAGTATTGGACGATCGTGGAGGCGGCGCCGAAATTCCGCTCGAAGCCGGAGGATTTGGACAAGCTGTATTTCAATTCGATGCTGAACCAGAGCACGCTGTACAACAGCGGCGCGGCGTACGACGTGAACAACAACCTGGTGCCGTTCCGCACGGTGGCGAAGGCGTCGGCGGCAGTCGGCCCGCTGGCGGTGAACCACTACAACGGGTTTGTGTCCGTGACGCTGACGTTCGACACGGTGCCGGGGCTGCCGATTGATAACGCGACCAAGTTCATCGAGAATACGGCCGCGGCGATTGCGCCGCCGGAGATCATGCGCACGTTCCAGGGCGATGCGCTGGTGTTTGAGCAGACGAAGGTGAGCATCGAGCTGATGATGGTCGTGGCGCTGTTCGTGATGTATGTGATTCTGGGCATTCTTTACGAAAGCTACGTGCACCCGATCACGGTGCTGTCGTCGGTGCTGGTGGCGTTCGTGGGGGGATTGGGGACTTTGGTGCTGTGCGCGTTTCTGGCCCAGTACTTTGGCGGGTATTTTCCATCGCTTCAGTACGGCGGGCAGCTGTCGCTGTTCGCGGGGATCGGGTTGTTCATGCTGGCGGGGATCGTGAAGAAAAACGGGATCATGATGATTGATTTTGCCATCGCGCGCCAGGAGGAGGGGCGGACGCCGGCGGACGCGGTGCACGAGGCGTGCCTGGAGCGGTTCCGGCCGATCATCATGACGACCTTGGCGGCCTTCTTCGGGTCTTTGCCGCTGGCGCTGGGGCTGGGGGCGGACGCGGCGTCGCGGATTCCGCTGGGGCTGACGATTTGCGGCGGGCTGGTGGTTTCGCAGTTGATCACCCTGTATGTGACGCCGGTCACGTACCTGGGCCTGGAATGGGTGCAGGAGCGGGTGCTGGACCGGATCGGCTTCTTCGCGCGCGGGGAGCCGGAGGCGGTGGAGAAGCAAACGGCCAAGGCGTAGGGGCAACGGACCGAAACGGCGATATTTTTGTGGTTGACACCGGCGCGGAATTATTTCAAACACTTGTTTTAATTAAATAAACACCGGTCGAAGCACGGCGCCGTGTGGAAAAGGCGTTCGCAGGGTTGACCGGGCACCCCTTTCCGACTTTATTCAGCGTTTTGTCCATGAACGACCTCCGCCCCGATCGTAAATCCCGGCTGGCCTGGTGCAGGCTGGCGGCTTGGGCCAGTCTGCTGGCGCTGGCCATGCTGGGCGGGTGCAGCCGCGCGCCCGAGGTGCCACCACCGCCGCCGCATGCGGTGTCGGCGGCGACGGCAGTGGCGCAGGATGTGCCGCATTATTTGGATGCGCTGGGGCAGACGACGGCCTTTGAGTCGGTGGACATCGTTTCGCAGGTGGAGGGGCAGATTGTGAAGATGCCGTTCAAGCAGGGTTCGCTGGTGAAAAAGGGGGACGTGCTGGCGGTGATTTACCAGCCGCCATTTCAGGCGGTGCTGGACCAGGCGATCGGGCAGTTGGCGGCGGACGAGGCGGAATTGAAATTGGCGGAGTCGCAGGTGACGCGCAGCGAGCCGTTGCTGAGCGGGAACCTGGTTTCGCAGCAGGTTTTTGACGGTTATAAGGCGCTGGTGGACCAGTTGAAGGGGAAGATCCAGGTGGACATCGCGCAGCAGCAACTGGCGCAGATCAACCTGGATTACACGACGATCAAGGCGCCGGTGGACGGCATGGTGGACACGTACCGGATCAACGTGGGCAATGTGGTGAGCGTCAACAACCAGACCATCACGACGGTTGAGCGGATGGACCCGATTTACGTGGATTTCGTGGTTTCGGTGACGAATTTTCCGACCTTGCGGAAGTATTTTGATCAAAACGGAGGCTCCTTGTCGGTGCATGTGGCCAGCTTGTCCGATCCGGACCAGGCGCGGGATGGAAACCTGACCATTTTGGGGAACGCGATTGCGGGGATCACGGGCACCGCTTCGTTGCGGGCGACGTTGCCGAACGCGGACCGTTTGTTCTGGCCGAACCAGCCGGTGCGGGTGCGGATATTTTTGGAAACGATCAAGAACGCCATCATGGTGCCGTTACAGGCGGTGCAATTAAGCCAGCAAGGGCAGTTTATCTTTGTCATCGCGCCGCCGAAGAAGCCGGGCGACCCGCCGACGGCGGAAAAGCGACTGGTGGAGACCGGGCAGGCGCAGGACGACGGGCGGGTGGTGATCACCTCGGGCTTGAAGGCGGGCGAAGAGGTAGTCGTGGAGGGGCAACTGTTCCTGCTGCCGGACGCGCCGGTGACGGTGGCGGACCTGGATGGCAAATCACTGACGCCGCCTGCGGATGCGGCGAACGGCACGCCGGGTCATTGAAGCAACCGCCGACGCCGACGGCCCGGCACAACGACCCAACTTTCCATCAAATTTTTCCGCGCAGACGCGAACGACGAGCATGAACAGCATTTCCGAACCGTTTATTCAGCGTCCGGTGATGACCATGCTGGTCTATCTGTCGGTGGTCGCGTTCGGGATTTTTTCGTACATCGAGATGCCGTTGAGCGACCTGCCGACGGTGGACTATCCGGTGATCCAGGTTACGGCGTCGTATCCGGGGGCAAGCCCGGAGGTGATGGCGAACAATATCGCGGCGCCGCTGGAGCAGCAGTTTTTGCAGATTCCGGGAATCGACCTGGTGACGTCGAACAATTCGCTCGGTTACACCAAGCTGGTGCTGCAGTTCCACCTGGACAAGTCCATTGACGGGGCGGCATCGGACGTGCAGGCGGCGATCAACGCGGCGGGCGGCTCGCTGCCGGTGGACCTGCCGGCCCCGCCGACGTTCCAGAAGATCAATCCGAACGACTACCCGGTGATTTTTATCGGCGTGATTTCGTACACGATGACGGAGGGGCAGTTGTATGATTACGCGTTCACGCAGATCGCGCAGCGGCTGCAGACGGTGTCGGGGGTGGCGAGCGTGGGGGTGTATGGGGCGGCGCGGGCGGTGCGCATCGAGGTGGACCCGCACAAGCTGTACGAGCGGGGGCTGACGTTTGACGACATTTCGAACGCGGTGAAGCAGGGCACGTCGTTGGAAAGCGCCGGGGAGATCAAGGGCGACAAGATCCAACTGGTGGTGAAGCCGCAGACGCAATTGACCAAGGCATCCGACTACGCGGATCTGATCATCGCCTCGAAGGGCGGGGCGCCGATCCACTTGAGCGACGTGGCGGACTGCGTGGACAGCATCCAGAACGAGGATTTCCGCATGGAATACTGGTCCGGCTTGATCAAGCCCGGCTCGGTGGGGGTGGTGCTATCGGTGACGAAGGCGGCGGGGGCGAACTCGGTGCAGGTGGCCGACGGGGTGAAGGCGCTGCTGCCGCAGGTGCGGGCAAGCCTGCCGCAGTCCATGCAGATTGTGCCGATTTACGACCGCTCGGTGAGCATTCGCAATTCGGTGCGGGACGTGGAGGTGACTTTGCTGATCGCCTTCACGCTGGTGGTGCTGGTGGTGTTCCTGTTCCTCGGGCGGGTGGGAGACACGATGATTCCAGTGATGGCGCTGCCGATGTCGCTGCTGCTGACGTTCATCGTGATGTATGTTTGCGGCTACACGCTGGACAATCTGTCGCTGATGGCGCTGACGTTGTCGGTGGGTTTCCTGATCGACGACGCGATCGTGTTTTTGGAGAACATGGTGCGGCGCATGGAGGCGGGCGAGGACGTGTGGACGGCGGTCTTCAACGGGGCGAAGGAGATCAGCTTCACGATTCTGGCGATGACGCTGTCGTTGGCGTCGGTGTTCATCCCGTTAGTCGGGATGGGCGGGATGATGGGGCGGGTGTTCCGGGAGTTTGGGGTGACGATCATCGTGGTGATCATCGCCTCCGGGGTGGTGTCGCTGACGCTGACGCCGATGATGTGCTCGCGGGTGCTGAAATCGCACAAACCCGGGGACATGACGCCGATGGAAAGGATGGCGCACGCGATCGAGGGGAAGTTTCTCGGGACATACGGGCCGATGCTGACTTACGCGATCAAGCACTGGTACTTTTCAGTGCTGGCCTATGTGATATGCGGAATCGGGGTATTGTGGTTCTTTGAGCAGGTGCCGAAGAGCTTTTTGCCGGTGGGCGACAGCGGCCTGATTTTCGGGGTGTGGCTGACGGACACGGACACGTCGCCGACGCAAATGCACAAGTACCAGGACGACGTGGTTTCGACGGTGAGCAAGAATCCGCATGTGCTGGGGGTGGTGACGGCCACGGGATTCTCGCAGCGGACGAACTCGAACCAGGGGGCGATCTTTATTGCGCTGGACAATTCCAAGCCGCGGCCGCCGATCACGGAAATCACCAATGAGCTGAAGGCGGAGTTGGCGAAAATTCCCGGGATTGTTCCCGCGTTCCGGCCGCGGCCGACGCTGAACATCAGCGTGGGAGCGGTGAGCAACACGCAGGGGCAGTATGCCTACCTGATGTCGGGCTTGGACAAACAGAAGGTCTATGCCAGCGCGTTTGCGTTGATGGGAGCGATGCGCCAGAGCGGGTTGTTCAGCCTGGTGAATTCCGACTACTATCCGGACAACCGCCAGTTGGAGATCAACGTGAACCGCGACCAGGCATCGGGCTACGGGGTGCCGACCACTAACCTGGCGCAGACGATTTCCAACGCGTACTCGCAAAACTACTCGTACCTGATCAAGAGCGACTACCTGCAATACTGGGTGATCGTGGAGGCGTCGCCGCAGTACCGGCAGCGGCAGGGCAACCTGAACGAAATTTACTTCGATTCGCAGCTCAACCAGAATCCGCTCTACAACACCACCGACAGCGCGTACGACCTGGCCAGCAGCCTGGTGCCGTTCCAAACGGTGGCGGCGTCCAACGTCACGCTCGGCCCGCTGGCGGTGAACCACTTCGACGGCTTCACCTCGGTGACGATTTTTTACGATCTGAAGCCGGGGGTGGGGGTGGGCGAGGCGACGGACTTTGTCCAGAAGGCGGCGGACCAACTGGTGCCGCCGGATGTCATGCGGGGCTTCCAGGGGGACGCGCTGGTGTTCCGTCAGATGGCGGTGACGATGGCGCTGATGTTCCTGGTGGCGTTGTTCGTGATGTACGTGATTTTGGGCATACTTTACGAGAGTTACATCCACCCGATCACGGTGTTGTCGTCCCTGCCGGTGGCGCTGGTGGGCGGCTTGGGGACGCTGTGGCTGTTTAACTCGGAGTTGTCATTGTACGGGTGGATCGGGCTGTTCACGCTGGTGGGGATCGTGAAGAAGAACGGCATCATGATGATTGACTTTGCAATCCAGCGGCAGGCGGAGGGCCGCACGCCGGCGGAAGCGGTGCACGAGGCCTGCATGGAGCGGTTCCGGCCGATCATCATGACGACGATGGCGGCGTTTTTCGGGGCACTGCCGCTGGTGCTGGGGTTCGGCTCGGACGCGGCTTCGCGTCTGCCGCTGGGGTTGTCAATTTGCGGCGGATTGCTCGTGTCGCAATTGGTGACGCTATTCGTGACGCCAGTGACGTACCTGGGGATGGAGTGGGTGCAGGTACATGTCCTGGATCAGACACCGTTCTTTGCGCGCCGGCACGGGACGCTGCAGATACCTGCGGCCATCAAGCCCGAGCCCGGCCCGCTGGGGGGTGCGGTGTAGGTTGACGGGCAGGCATCGGTGCTTCAGTGTGGCGGCCCGCATCTTCCGATTTGCCTTTCCCGAACAAATCTGAGTTGATTCAAAATATGCGTGGTTTCATTTCTGCTTCTGCCGTGAGATTCCTGCGTTCCGCCGGGATGGCCGTACTGTTGGCGGCGAGCCTGGCCGGGTGCGTGGACGTGGACAAGGACACCGCGGATTCCGCGCGCGATTATTGGCAGCCCGGCAACGCGGCGCAACCGAAGGAGCCGCTCGCGCTGCCGGCGCCGCTGCCGGGCGCCTCCGGCGCGCAGGCGGGGCAGGGGCAACTGGGCTTGCCGGCGCTGGTGGACATCGCCTTGTCGAACAACCCGACGACGCGGCAGGCCTGGTACCAGGCCAAGGCGGCAGCGGCTTCGCTTGGGCAGACGAACAGCCAGTATTACCCGCAGATCACGGTGAACGCGACGCTGGAACGCAACAAGCTGCGCCAGGTGCAGTTCAACGGCATCGTCCAGACCGCGGGCACGAATTATTCGACGTTCCGCGGACCATCCATCGAGATCAATTACGTGCTGTTTAATTTTGGAGTCAACTATGCTCAGAGCAACGCGGCCCGGGAAACGCTGTACGCGTCCAATTACCTCTACAACCAGCAGATTCAGGATGTGATTCTGGCGACGGAGCTGGCGTACTTCAACTTCAACGCCGGGGAGGGCTTCGTGGCGGCGGCCAACGCGACGTTGACGGACGCGCAGACGAGTTACGACGCGGCGGACCAGAAGTTGAAAACGGGCCTGGGCAACAAGCAGGATGCGCTGCAGGCACTGGCCCAGGTAAAGAACGCGGAATTCCAGCTGGAGCAGGCGCAGGCGCAGGTGGAGACGGCGCGCTCCCAACTGGCCGACGCGCTGGGCATCCAAGTCTCGGACACGCTCAGTATTGCGTCGAACCAGACGCCACCCGAGCTGTCGTCGCTCGACTCGGACATTTCCTCGATGCTGGCGGAGGCGATGCGACAGCGCCCGACGCTGATGGCGGCCTACGCGAACGTGGAAGCGGAAAAATACACCCTGGCGGCGGCGCGGGACAGCCGCTGGCCGTCGATTTCCGCCTTTGCCAGCGCGACTTACGGCTATTACTCCGCGGGGGTCACCAACGGCAATCCGTACAACGACTACACGGCGGGAATCCAACTATCGTGGGACATTTTTACGGGCTTCAACACGACCTACGCGATCATCAATGCGCAGGAGCAGGAGCGGGCGGCGGAGCAGTCGCTGCGGGCGCAGGAGCTGCAGGTGGTTTCGGATGTGTGGAACTTCTATTACTCGTTTAAGAGCGCGCAACGGCAGGTGGAATCCACGCAGGCGGCGGTCACGGCACAGGAGGAGGCGTACAACGCGATCAACTTGGGCTACAACACGGGCTTGAACTCCTACGTGGATTTAGTGACGGCGCTGGACAACCTGGCGACGGCGCGGCAGCAGCAGGTGCAGGCGAACGCCAATCTGGGCACGGCCATTTCGCAACTGGCCCATGCGATTGGGAGCCTGCCGCTGAGCAATTACGCAGGCGCAAGCGGACAGTAAGCGGTCCCGGCGTGACCGCGGCCCCGGCAAAGTCAGTCGCCGATGGGCGCGACGGTGACGCCGAGAAACAGGGTGTGTTCGCCTCCGCCGGTGACGACGCCGCGCACGGGGCTGACGTCGCCGTAATCGCGGCCGCGGGCCACGCTGATGTGGCGTTCGGCGCACAGGCAATTGTTGGTGGGGTCAAAGTCCACCCAGCCGGCGTCGGGCAGGAAGACAGAGGCCCAGGCGTGGGAGGCGTCGGCGCCGAGCAGACGTTTTTGGCCGGGCGGCGGCTCGGTGAGGAGGTAGCCGCTGACATAGCGGGCAGCCAGGCCGGAGGCACGCAGGGCGGCGATGGCGAGGTGTGCAAAATCCTGGCAGACGCCGCGGCCGAGGCGGAAAAATTCCTCGAGCGGGGTCGCGATGGTGGTGGCGGAGCGGTCGAACTTGAACTGGCGATGGATGCCGGCGCACAAATCCATGGTGCTTTGGAGGGCGGGCCGGTCGTCGGCGATATAGCGCCGGGCAAATTCGCTCAAAGCCGGAAGACGCGGGACGAAGGGCGATTCGTAGAGGAATTGACGGGCGAGGTGGGCGGCGGGCTCCGCGGAGTCTTCGAGCCAGTTGCGCAGCTCGCCGCAGGTGGTGGGACCGGCGAAGAGGGAAACGGGCGAGGGCGTGACGGTGACCTGGCTGGTCGAGAGAATGCGCAACTCTTGATGCGGCTCGGTGATGGTGATGTAGCGGACGTTGTTGCCGAAATAGTCGGTGTGGGTGGATGGTTCGAGCGGCTGCGGGCGCACTTCGAGCGCGAAATGCAGGCATTCCTGCGACTCGGAAGTGAGGGGCTCGAGATGCAGGGCCTGGTGCGACACGGCCACGGGATCCGCATAGCGGTAGGTGGTCGCGTGGCTGATGGTGTAGAGGGGCATGGGGGCAAGGTGGAAGCGTTAAAGCGTTAAAAGGTTGAAGCGTTAAGGGGTTAAAAGGGTTGAAGGGTTGGGGCAGTGAAGGGCGGGAGGAAGTGCGACGGGCCGGGTCAGGGGGCTTTTTCGCCGTTGCCATCGGCATGGGCAAAATAGACCCGGCCGAGGGCGACCGAGAGCGCGGCGAGGTTGCGGGCGATGGGGCCGAGAAATGCGGCCAGGGCCGGGCGCGCGCCGCGGGCATCCTGCTCGGCGAGCAGGCGGGCGTCGGCCAGCCGCACCTGGCTGGAGATGGTCAGGGCCAGGCGTTCGGGCGGGCTGGAAGGTTCGTCGCCGGGGGGTTTGGGCAGGCCCTCGACATGCTCGCGCAGGGCATTCAGTTGAAAGGCGAGGGAACGGGGATTGGAGTCGTCGCACGCGAGCAAATCGAGCAGGGGAACGAGGTGGAGATTGGTGAGGTAGCGGCGGCGGTAGGTGAGCAGGCTGTCGCAGGACAGCAGGAGATTGTGGAGCAGCGCGGACGGCAGCGGGGTGGACTGGAGCCAAGGTCGAGAAACCGCCAGCCGTATCCACGGGTGATGTTTTCCATGATCAGGCCGCTGATGGCCGAGAGGAGCACGATGATGTCCGCGAGTTCGGTGTGGAGGTCGCCGCCGGGGGCGACCGCCTCCGGGCTGGGCCGGCGCAGGCGCTGGAGGCGGCTGACGAGGTTCCAGGCGTCGCCGGAGAGGCGTTCCTTGACGCGGTAGGCGGATTTTTCGAGGCGGGTGGAATTGACGGCGAGGCTGCAGGAGAGCTTGGTGTTCCAGAGGAGGGAGCGCAGGCTGCGCTCGGCGGCGGCGAGGTCGAAGACGGGCGGATTGCCGGATATGAGGACAGGCAGCGGTTCGCCGGGTAGCAGGGTCTGGAAAAGCGGGCGGATGGTGGCGGGGTCGGTGGCGGTGCCTTCCTCAGTGAGGACGCTGGCGAGCACGCGCAGGACGCGGGCCTGGCCGTCGGCGCGTTCAAGGTAGCGGCCGAGCCAGAAAAGATTTTCGGCGACGCGGCTGGGCAGGTCGGCGGTCTGGCGGCGCAATTTTACCGGCCCGGCGGGCGGCGTGGTGGTTTCAAAGAGAGTGGGTTTTTCCGGCGGCGGAAGCACCCAGGTGTCCTTGCTCAGGCCGCCGCGCTGCATCGAGACGGAGATGAGGTCGGCTTCGGCGGGAATGCGGGCGAGGCCGCCGGGCATGGCGTGGTATTCGCTGCCGTTGGCAACGAGGAAGGAGCTCCTGCGCGCGCTTGCGCGGGGGGTGAGGGGGGGGCCTACAAATTTGGGGGGGTTGGTTTGGGGGACGGGGGGCTGGAGGATGAGTTCGTCGAGGTGTTCGAGGACGTAGTTAAGCTCGTGGGGCTGGCCGCACCACCAGGTCGCGACCGAGGGCATTTTCAATTCCTCGCCGAGCAGGTGCCGGCACAAGGCGGGCAGGAAGGGCGAGAGGCCGGCGGATTCGAGCAGGCCGGCGCCGAGGCCGTTGGCGAGCGCGACGCGGCCCGCGCGCGCGGACTGGAGCAGACCGGGGACGCCGAGGAGCGAATCGCTGCGGAGTTCGAGCGGGTCGCAAAAGTCGGAGTCCACGCGGCGCAGGATGAGGTCCACGGGGCGCAGGCCGGCGAGGGTCTTGAGGTACACGCGGTCGGAACGCACGATGAGGTCGCCGCCTTCGACGAGGGGAAAGCCTTGGTTGCGGGCGAGGAAGGAGTGCTCGAAGTAGGTTTCATTGGCCGGGCCGGGGGTGAGCAGGACGATGCGCGGGCTTTCGGTGCGGCGGGCGACGAGCTTTTCGAAGGAAGTGCGCAGGGTTTGAAAAAAGCCCTCGAGGCGGGCAACGCGCAGGTCGCGCTGCCAGTCGGAAAGGACGCGGGTGGTGAGGGTGCGGTTTTCGAGGGCGTAGCCGATGCCGGAAGGGGCGTCGAGGCGGTCGGAAAGCACCCACCACTGGCCGTCGGGCGAGCGGGCGAGGTCGGCGGCGTAAACGTTGATGAAGATGCCGTCGGGCGGGGTGAGGCCGTGGCAGGGGCGCAGGAAGGCAGGGTTGCCGAGGACGAGCTGGGGCGGGAGGC
>JBEKZN010000349.1:0-2650 GCA_049509815.1 Opitutales bacterium | reverse complement strand
GAATATCTTGGAGTTGGGCGGGGTGGGGCCGACCGCGCAGGAGCTGACTGCGGGGTTTTTGGCAGTGCTGCTGATTGTGCACGGGATTAGCCTGGCGTGGGAGCGGGGCAAGGTGGACGATGCGGCGGGTTTGCGGTTGCCGCGATGGCCACTTTGGGCGCTGCCGTTTGTGTTTTGGCTGGGGTACATGTGGTGGCAGGACACGCAGGCGCCGTGGGCGTCGCGGGAGACTTTTTTTCTGGCGGTGCAAGCGTGGCTGTTGTGTTGGGTGGTGGCGGCGACGCCGGGCGGGCGGGTACTTTCATGGGCGTGGCTGTTGACGGTGGCGGGGCTGGCGGCGCTGGCGTTTGTCTTCGCGGTGAGCTGGCAGCGCGGAGGCAACCTGTTGTGGCTGCCGCTGGGGCGGGAATTGCCGGAAGACTGGGCGGGGTGCTGGACGGGGACGCTGCCGACGCCGGGGTCGTTTGGCGGATTGATGGTGCTGGCGGCAGCGCCATTGCTGGTGATGGCTTTTTCACGCCGGCTCGGGGTGGAATGGCGGATCGTGATCGGCTACGTGGGTTTCATGTTGCTGATGGGGGCACTGCGGTCGGACTCGTTGGGCGCGTGGCTGGGGGTGGCGTTTACGCTGGTATTGTTGCCGGTGGTGGTGGGCGTGACCACGGAGCAACGGCTGGGGGCATGGATTGCGATGGCGGTAATCGCGCTGGGTTTCGGGCTGTTCCTGGTGCTGTCCGGGAAAGCGGGGGCGAGTGGATTTACCCTGTTTGCGGGGCTGCAAACCGGGGAGCCGAGCTTGCAGGATTCGTGGACGGTTTTGCGAGCGGCATGGCAGCAGGGAATGCTGCAGGCCAGCGGAGGAGAGCCATTTTCGGCATTGAGTCTGGCAGGCGGAGCGACAGGAACGGGAGGCGGTTTGAGTTATGGATTCAGCGACTGGCTGGATTTGGCGACGGCCTGGGGGCTGATTGGGTTGGGTTTGGGCGGGGAGGCGTTGGCGGGTTTGCTGGGGTCGGGCTGGGTGGGCTGGGCCAAACTGCCGTTCCTTGTGGTGCAGAGCGGTTCGGGAGGATCGTCGCAGCGCAAGGTGCGCAAGCATTCGCCTTCGCAGCCGTCGTACACGCCGGAGACGAAGATTTTGCTGGGGGCGTCGGTGTTGAGCCTGTCGGCGTTTGTGGTGACGATGCTGGCGGCGCGGACAATGAACATACCGGCGGTGGCATATGCGTTTGCGGTGGTGGCGGGGGTGCTGGCGCGCAATGTGCCACAGCGCGGGGGCTCGTTGCGGCTGGAGCCGGTGACGCGGTGGCTGGCGGGCCTGGGGCCGGCGTTGCTGGTGGCGGGATGGCTGGTGTGGGTGGTGGTGCCGGTGGCGATCGCGCGGTTCAAGCTGGATCAAGCGACGGTGCGGCTGGAGCAGGCGATGCTCTTGCTCGAACAGCCGGAGCTCAGCACGCGTTCGCTGGAACGGGTGCAGGGCTTGATTGCGGACGCAGAGGCGGAGTTGCAACTCGCCGACGAGGCCAATCCCAACAGTGCGCCAATTTGGGTCGAGACCGCCTGGCTGCATTTGGAGCAGTCTTTGCAGGATCCGGTGCAGTTTGACACGTTCAGCCAGGAGGCGGAGGAGGCGGCGCGGCGGGCGGTCGCGCTGGCGCCAAGCGCGCCGGAGCCGCGGGTGACGCTGGGGCTGGCGTGTTTGATCAACAACCGCATGAGCGAGGCCGAGACGCAAATTCGGCAGGCGCTGGATTTGGCGCCGAACGATCCTTACGTGCAGTATTACGCGGTGGCGGTGCTGGCACTGGATCCGGCGAGCCGGGCGCAGGCGAAACAGTTGGTGGAAGTCGTGGAAAACAGCAGGTACCCGGAGCGGCATGTGAAAAAATTGGAAGCGGCGCTGGCCTGGGGGACGGATTCGAAGGTGCCGCTGGACGGATTGCGCCAACGGCCGCTGCCGCCGCGTTACGTCGCGCCGGAACCGTGGCCGTCGGTGGAGGGATTGCCGCGGGGCACGGCGGCGGCGGCCCCACCGCCTCCATCCACCACGAAACCGGCAAAGCCGGCGGCAACGCCGGACACAGCCGCGACGGAGCAGGCGCCGGGGAGCGTGGCGCCCCAGCCTTGAGGCTTGAGTCGGCTGGGGTTTGAGACCAAAAGAAGGCGCGATGGCCGCTCTCCGCCGCTTCCCCTTGCGCTTGGTGGTGTTACTGGCCGTGGTGCCGGTGGCGTGGTGGCTGATTGGGCGCACCACGGCGGTGGGCGGGCGGTTGAACAACATCGCGATGGAGTGGATGTACAAGTATCGCGGGGAGATTCCGGCGGTGGACCGGACGCAGCCCGGCGATCCGCCGCTGAGGGTGATTTACGTGGATATTGACGGCCCGGCGGTGGCGGCGCTGGGCGACCGGCCGTGGTCGCGGGGCTATTACGCGGCGCTGATCGACGATGTCTGCAAATACGGCCAGCCGAAGGCGGTGGGGCTGGACTTCATCCTGTCGCCGTCGGGTTCGCAGTCGGAGATGATCGACCAAAAGAAAGTGAAAACAGACAACAACCTGATGAAAGACGTGGTGCAGACGTATCCACAGGTAGTTTTGGCGATCAAGTATTCCGACAGTTTTCACCTCTTTGCCGGAATGATGGCGGA
>JBEKZN010000348.1:0-2667 GCA_049509815.1 Opitutales bacterium | reverse complement strand
GATGGGGCTGGCGCGGGCGTCGGCCTCGGACGCGGACACGGCGGGAAAAATTTACGTGGAGCAGCAGTGCCTGATCGGGGTGATGGGCGAGTTGTCCACGGACGACGCGGACCGGCCGCGGCTGCTGGAGTCGAAGCTGCAGCGTTTGCTGCCGGAGGATTTGGCGCGGCTGGACGGGCTGGTGGCAGCGCTGGAGGCGCGGCGGCTGCGGATTGACGGGTGGGACGTTCCGGGGGCTTCGCTGCACCATGCGCATTTGCACGAGGCGCGGGCGACGTGCCGGCGGGCGGAGCGGGAGCTGGTGAACTTGCGCGAGCGCGGGGCGACGGTGCCGGAATTAATGGGGCATTATTTGAACCGGCTGTCGGACGTGCTGTGGCTGTGGGCTTCGGCGGAGCGGAACCGGGTGGGGATTGACCCGCAGGACAAGTGAGGTTTAGAGCGGAGTTTTAGACAGAATTAACAGAATGAACGAAATAATTGACGCAATGGACTGAATGGAAAATGAGAGATCGGAGTAGATGGAGGGTGAAAGAGGGGAGAAGTTAAAGGGTTGAAGAGTTAAAGGGTTGAAGAGGTAAACAGTGTTTAGAGGCCGAGGAGCTGGCGGGCGTTGGTGGAGAGGATTTTTTGGAGTTCGGGTTTGGTGAGGCCGGAGGCGCGGGCTTCGGCGAGCGGGCGGGAAAAGCCTGGCTGGGGCGCGGCGGGGAAAACGCGGAGGGGGTAGTCGGTGCCGAAGAGGATGCGGTCCGCGCCGATGAGGTCGGCGACGAGGCGGTACACGCGCGGCTCGTAGAGCAGGGGGCTGGCGGCGGTGTCGAAATAGACGTTGCGCAGGTCGCGCCGGACGGCGGGGTTGAGAGCGTAGAGCGGGAGCAGGCCGCCCCAATGTGCGAAGATGAAGGTGACGGCGGGGTGGGTGCGGGCGAGGCGCTGGTAATCGGCCAGGGGCGCGGCGATGTAGCCGGGGTAGGCGCGGCCGGCGGCCTCGGGGACGTGGAGGTTGACGGGGAGTTTTTCGTGCGCGGCCCAGGCGAGGATTTTTTCCCAGGCGGGGTCGTCCATGGCGAAGCCTTGAGCGGCGGGGAAGACTTCGCCGATGCCGCAGAGGCCGGCGTCGCGAGCGCGGCGCAGGTCGTCGAGGGCGGCGGAGCCGGCGCGGGGTTGCACGGAGGCGAAGGCGGAGAAGCGGCCGGGGTCTTCGCGCAGCCATTGGGCGAGGTGCCGGTTGTGCCAGACGCAGGTGTCGTGGTTTTCCCAATACCAGCCGAGGAGGACGCAGCGTTCGACGCCGGCGCGGTCCATGGCGCGGAGCATTTGCTGGCGGTCGGCCCAGCCTTGGAGGGAAGGGCGGCCGTCGGCGCGCGGACCGACGAGCGCGGCCCAATGGTGCTCGCCGCGAGCACGGGCCCAGGCAACGGGGTCGGCGAAAACCTCGGGCGGGTAGCGGTGGGTGTGGGCGTCGATGATGCCGCGGGTTTTGGGCTGGAGGCGTTTATTCATCGTCGCGCGTGGGGATAAGTTCGGTGGCGTTGGCGGGGAGCTCGTGGGGGAGGAAGAAATAATAGGACATCATCCACAAACTCCAAGCCGCCTTGTAGAGCAGCAGCGGGGACACGAGCGCGACGATGACCGCGAGGACGATGGCGACAGCTTCACTGATCCAGCCAGCGGCCCAAGTCAGGAACACGAACGGGAGCACGAGAAACACGGTGAGGGTGTAATTCCAGACGGCGGCGCCGAGGTAGTAGCCCGGGTTGCGTTGCCAGCGCAGGCCGCAGCCGGGGGCGGGGCACTGCTCGCGCAGGCGCAGGCCGCGCTCAAAGATGAGCGGGCCGCCGCAGTTGGGGCAGCGGCAGCGCAGTCCGCGCGAGACGATTTGACGGAGGGTGACGGGCATGGTGGGCGCGAAACGGGGCTTTGAATCTTGACGGGCCGGGGGGCCAGGTTTTAACGTTATCGTTTACCTCCGATTGCCTGATGGTGTAATGGTAGCACAGCAGACTCTGACTCTGTTTGTCTAGGTTCGAATCCTAGTCGGGCAACCATTTCCCCGGGATGAGTTTAACCGGGGTGTCGAGAAATCCAATACCCCATGTTCAAGCGGATGATCAGCCGGCGGGCACTGTTGCGAGGCGTGGCGGCCACGGGCGCCCTGGTTTTATTGCCACGGCGGCTGCCAGGCCTGGACGCGGCGCTTGCGGGGGCGAAATTCAAGGTGGCGGACCAGGCGGATGAGGCGGTGCAAGCGTTCAGCCTCGACGCGGTGCGGCTGCTGCCGGGGCCGTTCAAGGACAACCAGGATCGTGATGCGAAGTACCTGCTGGCGCTCGAGCCGGACCGGCTGCTGGCGCGTTTTCGCGAATACGCGGGGTTGAAGCCAAAGGGGGAGATTTACGGCGGATGGGAGGCGCAGGGCATTTCAGGGCATTCGCTGGGGCACTATCTTTCGGCATGTTCGATGATGTACGCGGCGACGGGCGATTCGCAGTTCAAGCAGCGGGTGGACTACATTGTGGGTGAATTGAAGGCGTGCCAGGACGCGATCGGCACGGGGCTGGTGTACGGGTTCCCGGATGGCGACAAGGTTTTTGCCGAGGTGGCGGCGGGGCAGATCAACGTGAAGGATTCGTTCCATTTCAACGGCGGGTGGGTGCCGTGGTACAC
>JBEKZN010000347.1:0-2670 GCA_049509815.1 Opitutales bacterium | reverse complement strand
CGTGCTGGGTGAATTGCTCGCCCCCCTGGCCATCCTCGTCTCCCTCCAATGGATGCTCATCATGCTCGCCGCCATGCTTTTTGTGGACAAGGACGGCGCCCTCACGACGTCTCTGCGCTTCGGCGCCGGGCTGGGGGCCGCCCTGCTCGCCCCGGCCCTCGATCTCATCGTGCTGCTCGTGGGCAATGCCGCGGCTCTGCTGCTTCCGGGTTGGGCGCGCTTCAACAAGGACGCTCCGCGCGGCATCGAAAACATCGGCCAGTCCATCATTTTTGCCATCGGCCAGTTGCTCGTGCTGTCGGCAACCCTGCTGCCCGCCGGCTTGCTCTTTGCCGGAGTTTACGCCGTCATTTCCTACCTGTTCGGCGCGGCGCTCGCGCTTCCGCCGGCGGCGCTGGTCGCGGCCCTCGTGCTCTTCGCCGAAGCTGCCGGGGCGATTTACTTTCTTGGCGGGGCGTTCGAGCGCTTCGATGTCGCCGCCGAACCGATGAATTGACCCTTCCCCTTTCGCGGATCTTGACGGCAGACCGCTACATTGCCGCTCATTCGTTACTCGGGCTGTGCTTGTCTGCGCATGGAAGGCTGCATTACGATGCGGCCTCGTGAAGTCCGCTCCCAAAAAAATCCTCACCATCAACGGTGGCTCCTCGAGCATCAAATTCGCCCTCTTCGAGGTCGGCGCCGTCCTCCGCCGCATTTGGTCCGGCCAAATCGAACGCATCGGACTCCCCGGCGCTCGTTTGACCGTCAAGGATTTGGCCCGCGGCAAGCGCATATCGCAAAAAATCTCCGCGCCCAGCCATCTAGCCGCCGTCGGCGTGTTGACCGCCTGGATGGGGGACAAAATTGGCCCGGGCGAGTTGGCCGCCATCGGCCATCGCGTCGTCCACGGCGGCCCGCAATACAGCCAGCCCGAACGCATCACCGCCAAAGTCGTACGCACTTTGCGCCAGCTCACCCCGTTCGACCCCGAGCACCTGCCCGAGGAAATCGTTCTCACCGAGGCGTTCCTCCGACGTTTTCCCAAGCTGCCCCAAATCGCCTGCTTCGACACCGCCTTCCATCACGCCATGCCGCGCGTCGCGCGCCTGCTGCCGATCCCGTTCCGCTATTTCGACAAAGGCGTTCGGCGCTACGGTTTTCACGGCTTGTCGTACGAATTCCTCCTCGGCGAACTCCGGCGCGTCGCCGGCGCCCGCGCCGCCCGCGGACGGCTCATCCTCGCTCACTTGGGCAACGGCGCCAGCCTCGCCGCCGTCAAAAACAGCCGCCCCGTGGACACCAGCATGAGCCTCACCCCCACCGCCGGCCTGCCCATGAGCTCCCGCTCCGGCGACCTCGATCCCGGCCTCGCCTGGTTTCTCGCCCGCACTGAAAAAATGACGCCGCGCCAGTTCAACGAATTGGTCAATTTCCAGTCCGGCCTCCTCGGCCTCTCCGGCACCAGCTCCGACATGCGCGACCTGCTCCGGCGCGCCGCCCGCGACTCCCGCGCCGCCGATGCCGTCGCCGTCTTCTGCTACCAGGCCAAAAAATTCATCGGCGCCTACGCCGCCGCCCTCGCCGGCCTCGATACCCTTGTCTTTTCCGGCGGCATCGGCGAACATTCCCCTGCCGTCCGCGCACGCATTTGCGCCGGCCTGTCGTTTCTCGGCCTCAAACTCGACTCGCGTAAAAACGCCGCCAACGCCGCCCTCATCTCCGCCCCTGCCAGCCGCGTCGCCGTTCGTGTGATTCCCACGGACGAAGAATGGATCATCGCCAAAACCGTCGCCCGCATTTTGAGCCTGCATCGTCGGTAATTCTTATCGTTTAACTCGACGGTAATTAATCTTCCCGGCCGCTTGCAGACTTTTCCGCGCCTCTCACCCCTTCCACGTCAGCGCATGGCATAGCGCCGCCGCCGCCGCATCCGCCTCGTCGCTCGGCAGCGGCTCCTTCAGCCGCAGGTGCTGCGCCATCGTTCGCGCCACCTGCTCCTTGCTCGCCCGCCCAAACCCCACCACCGCTTGCTTCACCCGCAACGGCGCGTACTCGAACACCGGCAATTCCCGCAGCGCCGCTGCCACGATCGCCGCGCCCCGCGCCGCCCCGAGCTTCTGTGCGATCTGAAAATTCTGCACGTAAATCGTCTGCTCCAGCGCCACATGCAGCACTTCCGCCCGCGTCAGCGCCTCTGCCACCGCACTGAAAATTCGCCCCAGGCATACCGCCAGCGAAACCTCCGTCTTCACCCGCACTGTCCGGCTGAACAGCAGTTGCGCCTCCCCGCGCTCGACCCGCAGCAGCGCCAGCCCCGTCCCGCGCAAACTCGGATCAATCCCCAGCACCACCCCGTGGAACGTCTGTGCGACCGTCCAAACTTCACCCGCCGCCGGTCTCGCGCTTCGTTTCCGGTTTAGCGTATGCCGCGTTGCGCCGCCATTTCCCTCCGGCTCGCCCTTCAGCTTGGCCGTCCAGAGTGCGCGAATGGATTTTTTGCTCATGCGTGGTTCCCGCTCAGTGTGCACCTTTCCCTTAAAATTCCAACCGCCTTTCCAACCGGCCTTATTCCTCAAGTTTCCCGCTCAAAGGCTCCCGCGCTCACCTTCCACACCCTCCAGCCTTCCCCTGCTTGAGCCGGCGCCGTCGTCCCGCTGGCCAGTACTTGCCCCACATCTTCCGCCGCCC
>JBEKZN010000346.1:0-2677 GCA_049509815.1 Opitutales bacterium | reverse complement strand
TCTTGGTCGCGGATCGTTTTCCATGGGCCACGTGGACGGCTGGCCCCCGCCGCGGCCCCGCTGCCAACCGCAACCACGGCGCCCGTCTGGCCCGCGCCGAATGGCTCGCCTTCACGGACGACGATTGCCTCCCCGACCCCGGCTGGCTGGCCGGATTTGCCCGGGCACTCGCCTCCGAGTCCGTATCACCACCGGATGTCCTCGAAGGCCGCACTTATGCCGACCGTCCGCGCCGCAGCTTGGCCGAGCGCTCCCCCATCAACACCCACGGCGGCTACCTGTGGTCGTGCAACTTCGCCGTGCGCGCCAGCGTATTTGTCAGCTTGGGCGGCTTTAATGAAGGCTTCCCCTATGCCGCCATGGAGGACGTGGATTTCGCCCGGCGCCTGCGCGCCGCCGGAGCGCGCGAACAGTTTGTCGAAGCCGCGGGCGTGCGCCATCCGTGGCGCGAAATTCCTGGATTTCGGGCAATGTGGACCGTCGAGGAACGCTACTGCGCTTCGCTGCGGCATTTCCTGACTCTTCATCCCGAGGCCTGGAGCGAATACACGCTCGCCGCTGGACTAAAGACCAACCTCCGCATTCTGCTCCGCGAAACGTTGCCGGGAATTTTTCGCTGGCAGGGCCGTGGACTGGGCGCTGCCCTCGCCTGGCATTTGCACCAACTGAAACGCCTCGGCTTCCTGTTTCACTCCCGGCCCAAACCGCCCGTTCCCGCCAACCCCCGCCCCGCTCGATGAATTTGCGCACCTGGCTGAAACGCCCGCTCTACCGCACCCCGCGGCTGCTCGGTGCGCTCATGCGCATGAAATCCAACTGGAGCCGCGAAACCTACGTCTTCCTGCACGCAGTCCGGCGCGGCGACTTTGTGCTGGACGTCGGCGCCAACCTCGGCGAATTCACCGAGCTTTTTGCCCGGCTGGTCGGGCCGCGCGGGCGCGTCGCCGCCTTCGAACCGGTGCCGCCGACCTATGCGCAACTCACCAGCCGGCTGCGCCCCTGGCCCCGCGTCTCCACCTACAATGTCGCCGTGTCCGACCGCCCGGGCGAAGTGCTATTGAACCTGCCCGGTCAGGACTGCGGGCAGGCCTCCCTGCGCCCCCACCATGCGGGCTCCTGGGAAGGCACCGCCGCCGTCACGCAGCACCGCGCCCAGGCCGTCACCCTGGATCAATGGTCCGGGGAAGCGCAGTGGCCACACATTGATTTTCTCAAACTGGATATCGAAGGAGCCGAGTTGCTCGCCTTGCGCGGCGCCAGCCATTTGGTTAAAAAGTATCATCCGGTCATTTTCGTGGAGGTCTGGCAGGAATGGCTTAAGGATTTCGGCTTCACCCCGCGCGATTTGGCGCTCTGGCTCCGCGAGCAGGGCTACGACCGTTTTTTGGCGGTGGACGATGCCCTCACGCCATTATCCGACTTGGAAGGCTCCTGGGCGCCCCATCTGGCCCGGGGTACGCATAATCTGCTCGCCGGAGTCAGCGCGCGCCACCTGGGCCGCTGGCCCGGTTGGTGAAAATTTGCCAGTGAAAATTCAACTGCATCCAGGCTGGTCGCCGTGAGCTGGAAGCGCACGTTCGTCAATGGCGTCATCGGCGGTCTCGCGGCCGTCGCCGCGCCGCGCCGCGCCGCCTCCGATTCGCCCGCGTCGGTCTTCGTCCTGCGCAACAACGACCTCGGCGATGTGCTCACCGCCACCCCTCTGTTCGACGCCCTCAAGCGCCTTTGGCCGAAAACCCGCGTGCTGGCGGGCGTGGGCGATTGGGCCCGTCCGTTGCTCGCCCATAACCCGCACGTGGATGAAATCCTCTCCATCAACGCCCCGTGGCACAACCACGTCCGCGCCCGCCATCCGCCCAACAGCCTGCGCGGTCTTGCCGACGCCCTGCGTTACCTCGGCTCTTCGCCGGAAGTCCGCGCCCTGTGCCAGCGCCGTTGCGCGGTCGGCGTGGACGTGCTCGGCAGTCCGCCCGGGACCCTGCTGCTGCTGCGCGCCGGTATTCCACGCCGCGTCGGCGTGCGCGGCTACGCCGGCGGCGATCGTGGCTGCACGGACGTCATCGTGTATTCGGAAAATGAATACGTGGGCCGCTCCGCGCTGCGCCAGGCCGGTGCGCTCGGGCTGGCGGAAGACCGCTGGCCGGCCGCGCGCCCCCAGGTTTTTTTGCCCCCCGAGGAACAGGCGGCGGCCGAAGCGACTTGGCAGGTCGCGGCGCCCTCCCGTCGTCTGCTGGTGGGCTTGGGCGGCGGCTACCCGGCCAAATGCTGGCCCCTCTCACACGTGCGCGCCTTGCTCGAAACGTTGACCCAAAACGAGCGCCCGACGGTCCTGCTCGTCGGCGGTCCGGCGGATCGCGCCGCCGGCGCCGAATTGGCGCAAGGCCTGCCCGGCGTGCAAAATCTCGCGGGCACGGCCGGCTTGCGCGACACCCTGGCTCTCACGGCCTCCGCCGGACGCGTTCTCTGCAACTCCAGCTTCGTGATGCACGCCGCCGCCGCGTTCGACCGGCCCACCGTGGTCGTCCTTGGCCCGGCCTACTCCTCCGCTCGCGCGCACGCCGCCCAATGGTCGTGCAACCCCAATGCTCGCGTGCTCGGACCCGAATCCGATCAGCCCGGTTTGACTCCGCCCGCCGCCGTGGCCGCTGCCTTGCGCGCATTGCCGCCCGCCGAGCCT
>JBEKZN010000345.1:0-2684 GCA_049509815.1 Opitutales bacterium | reverse complement strand
CTGTTCACCGAAATCTTCGTCCGATAGCCCGGCTCCCGCGCCATCGCCTCGATGATCACCGTGCCGTCCGTGATCTCCGCCACTTCCAGCTCGAACAGCCGCCGCACGAACTTGATGCTCGCGCGCGACAAAATGATCTCCGGCCCGCGCGTCGTGTTCTCGATGTTCAGCAACAGGCACCGGATGCGCTCGCCCGGCGCGTAGTTCTCGCCCGGAATGCACTCCCGCGGCGGCAGCAACGCCTCCGCCTTGCCCAGTTCCACCATCAAATCGCCCCGCTCGCGCCGCCGCACCGTCCCGGTCACGATGTCGCCCACCAAATCCTTGTACTCCTCGTAAATCCGGTCCTTCTCGAACTGCCGCACCCGCTGCATGATCGCCTGCCGCGCCGTCTGCGCCGCAATCCGCCCCAAGTGCGACGGATCGATCTCCTTCTGGATCAAGTCCCCCACCTTCGGGTCTGTCGCGTAAAGATGCGCCTTCTCAATGTGGATCTCCGTCAACGGATCCGACAGCGAATCCACCACCTTGAACGACGACCACGCCTTCAACTGCCCCGTCTTCGGGTTGATCTCGATGCGCAGGTCCTGCCCCGCGTTGACCCCCTTGGTCGCCGCGCTGCGGATCGCCTGGGTGATGGCCGCGATCATGTCATCGCGGGTAATGCCCTTTTCCTTCTCCATATACTCCAGGACGGACAGGATTTCGTTGCTCATGGCGCAGGCTGGGTGGTGGGAATAAAAAAAGTGGGCGGCTAACCCACTTCCTATGTGTAAGGTTGTGTGAAACGTTGACTTGTACACACGGCCCTTGGGCGTGTCAAGCGCGAGCCTCCCAACCCCTCCCGCCCTCTGGAATAACCCTCCCCCTACGCCCCGCCCGAGGACGCCGTCCCGGCCGCCGGATTCTCCACCACTGCCGGATAAACCGGCGTCTCCGCCACCGCGCTCGGTGACTGCGCCGCTGGCAGCACTGGGGGCGTCACCACCACCTCATACCACACCCTCACCACCTGCACCCACGCATGGTCCTCGTCCCACCGCACCAGCGTCCCGCCCGCGGTGGCAGTCGCCGGCCCCTTCTTCGCGACCGGTATGAGCACAGTCTCCACATTGATCACCCGTCCCGTGCACGTTTCCAGCCACTTGTTTACCCGCTCCATCATCACCGCCAGCGGCTCCCAAGCCACCCCGCCCGGCGCGCGCCGCATCGGCAAAGTGCTCGGCCAAAAATCCTGGTAAGCCAGTGTCATTCCCGACCACCCTAGCCCCTTCATCTGCATATTTCGAGCGCGGAGTTTATAAATCCGCCCACTCTTTCCGCACCGTCGATCTCCGTTGCGGCAGGTTTGCCTATTCCGGCTCCGAATTCGCCCATTCCAACTTCTTCATTTGAAACGGAAGCTTCGCCAGAGTCTTGAGCGCCGAGTCGTTTCGATGGTGGCTCGCCCGGTGTACCAGGTAAAATCCCGTTCCAAACATCACCACCGCAACAAGCAGCCAAATATAAAATGTCGTCGTGGTATCGGAGTAATCCGACCCGGGACTGCTTATCCAGGCCATCCCTCCTGCCACGAAACAAACCAGACTCAGCGCTATTGCCACCGTCCCGACCTGGGTCAGCCGTCGCGCCATCTTCTGCCCTTGCCGTATCCTGTCGGCTTCGGCCTGCGATAAATCAATCGCCGTGACAAAGGCCACCTTCTCCGTCTTCTGCCTCGACGCGAACGGAGCCACGATCGCTCCCACCGGTCCCGCGAAAAGCAGCGCCGTTTCCAGCACCGTCTCCACCTTGGTTTTCTCCCGTTTCGGAACCGTTCCCTCCCAGGAAATGATCACCCGTTCGTTCGAGACCGCTGCGGTGTCCCACGCGCAGGCCCCCGGCGGCCGATCCGGATTAAAATGCCGGCCTAGGAACTCCGCATAGGCCCGCGCCTTATCAGGCAGCGTGCCAAACTCCGGGGGCAATGCCGACAGCGGCAATTCGGAATGCGCCAACTCGAGCAGTTGCCTGTCTCGCGCCTGCTGCCACTGCCACTGCGCTTCCGCGTCATGTTCAAGGATTCCCGTCGCCAGCAAATCCTCCAGCGTCACCCAATCCGTGAGGATATCCGTCCGCGTCAGCGTATCCGCCTCCAATCCGTCGGCGCGCAAATGCTCCAAAAACCCCGCTTCGTCCAGCGGCCCAACCTCGCGCTCGCCCACCCTGTAATAAAAGAGCATCGGCATGTTCCTGCCAACCGGCGACTCCGATGGCAAGCCCCCAACCTCCATTCAAGATTGGCGTCCGTTCCGGCGTCCTGCAAGCTTACCCCTCGTCCATGCACCTCTTCAACTTCGCGCCCCTGCTCGCCCAGGCCGCCCCCTCCGCCGAGGCCCAGGCCGCCACCCTCATCGTCACTACGCTTTTCTTCATCGTGGGCTACCTCGGCGGCTTCGTGCCCGGCGTGCCCGGCAGCTTCATCATCTGGGCCGGCATTATTGTTTACCGCCTTTGGCTGGGCGACGCCGGCGTTCCCTGGTCCTTCGTCTTCATCAGCGGCGCGCTCGTCCTCCTGGTTTATCTCTTCGATCTTTTCAGCGGCGTTTGGGGCGCGCGAAAATTCGGCGCGACCTGGCGCGGCGCTGTCGGCGCAATCCTCGGGGGCATCATCGGCTTCTTCATTCCCCCGCCCCTGCTCTGGC
>JBEKZN010000344.1:0-2703 GCA_049509815.1 Opitutales bacterium | reverse complement strand
CTGCGGCTCGGTGGAGTTACCAAAGTTCATGAAGAACTGGTAGAGCTTGCCCATTTTGCGGCCGGCGAGGAAAAAACCCTCCTGGTCCTTGGTGGCGGAGGCGGCGCGCTTGCCGAGCCAGATCACCAACACGAGGTAGGCGACGACAATGAGCGCATCAATGGGGTTAATGCCGTACATGGAAAACGAAAGGCGGGGCACCCGGACGCAGGGGAAACAGCGCACCGGGCAGGGAGGTAACAAAGGGGGCGTAGCTAACGGGAGGGCGCGGGGGTGAGTCGAGCTTAGAGTGCAGGGGCGGGAGAGCGCAGATTGGAAGTGGAGGCGCGAATAATATTTTAAAGAATCTGACCGGGGTACACAACGACGGGTGAGCCGTCGGCGAGGAAGGCGGAGTCGGGCGGGCGGCGGAGGCTGGCGGCAAAAGTCGGGCCGTAGAGTTTTTCGGTGTCGCCTTCGAGGGTGGCGCTGGTGACGGGCCAGGTACGCCAGGGAGGGTGGGTGACTTGGTATTCGAGAGTGCGGCCTTTTTTATCGGTGCCGTAGCCCCAGTAGTGCTCGGTAATGAATTGTTCGGCGGAGTTTTCGGCGAGCGCCACCGACTGGCCGGCGGTGGAGAGGCGCAGGTGAGTCCAGTTGCCCGCACGCCAACTGTAGCGGACCTGGGGCGCGCCGTGGGTGGACGAGATTTCCGAGGACATGGGGAGCGCGACGTAATTTTCGTTGTAGGCCCAGCGGGCGACGGCGGCGATGGCGCGGCGCGGGACGATTTCGCGGATGAAGACGACGCCGCGGCGCGGGCCCGCGGGGGTGTCGCGGCGGACATAGAAGCGGAGATTCACCTCCTCGAAGTTGCGGTGAAACGGGATGGGCAGGCCAAGGACCTTGGTGCCGAGGAAGCGGAAGGCAACGAGGCTGACGAAGGCGTGACCGAGAAAGAGGTCGAGTTCGGTGCCGGCGGGCACGCGAGGCTGAAGCAGCCCGGGTGCGACAACGTAGTTGAGCATCGCCAACTGGCGCCATTCCGCGGTGAGAAACGGGCGGGCGGGAGCATTCACAACGGCAGCAGCATGCGCCAACGGGCGGCGCAAGGCAATGGCTCAAAGAATGACGGGCACCAGCCGGGTGCGGGAGCGTGAGGGAAATGCGCGGCGGGCGGGTTAGCCGCGGACGGGGAGGTGGGCGGCGTGGAGGCGGTCCTTGACCTGGGCGATGGTGAGCGTTCCAAAATGGAACAGGGAGGCGGCGAGGACGGCGCTGGCGCGGCCTTGCTCGACGGCATCGACAAAGTGGTCGAGCGAGCCGGCGCCGCCGGAGGCGATGACAGGGACTTCGACGGCGTCGGAAACGCGGCGGGTGAGTTCGACGTCGTAGCCTTCCTTGGTGCCGTCGCGGTCCATGGAGGTGAGGAGGATTTCGCCGGCGCCGAGGGCGACGACCTGCTGGGCCCAGGCGACGGCGTCGTGCTCGGTGGGTTTGCGGCCGCCGTGGGTGTAAACGCGCCAGCGGTCGGTGCCGGGCTCGCGTTTGGCGTCGATGGCGACGACGATGCATTGGTTGCCGAATTTGTGGCTGGCGCGCTGGACGAGCTCGGGGTCGAGGAGGGCGGCGGTGTTGAGGCTGATTTTGTCGGCGCCGGCGTTGAGCATGAGGCGGATGTCGTCGAGGGAGCGGAGGCCGCCGCCGACGGTGAGGGGCATGAAGCATTCGCCGGCGGTGCGTTCGACGACGTCGCGCATGATGGCGCGTTCGTCGCTGGAAGCGGTGATATCGAGGAAGACGAGTTCGTCGGCGCCCTGTTCCTCGTATTTGCGGGCGGATTCGACGGGGTCGCCGGCATCGACGAGGTTGACGAAGTTGATGCCTTTGACGACACGGCCGGCGTTGACGTCGAGGCAGGGGATGACGCGGACGGAGAGCATGAATCAGTAAATTCGAGTTACTCAGTGGAGATAGGGCCGTGGCCGGCGAGGGCGGCGTCGAGGGCGTGCCAGGCAAGGGTGGCGCATTTGACGCGGGCGACGAATTTGCGGACGCCTTTGAGGGCGATGATGTCGCCGAGGCGTTCCTCGACGGCGATGGGCGGTTCGGTATCGCCGGTGAGGAGGTTTTGGATGGCGGCGATTTCGGCACGGGCCTCGGGGACGGTTTTGCCTTTGACGTGCTGGGTCATGAGGGAGGCGGAGGACTGGGAGATGGCGCAGCCTTCGCCGGTGAATTTGATGTCGGAAATTTTGCCGTGGTCGAGGTTGACGAAGACGGAGAGCTGGTCGCCGCAGAGGGGGTTGTAGCCTTCGCCGAGAGTGGCGGGAGGCACGGGGAGCTGGCCGCGGTTGCGGGGACGGCGGTGGTGGTCCAGGATGATTTCCTGGTAGAGCTCGTTAAGTTCGTCGGACATGGGGGAAATTGTTTTGACAGAATTAACAGAATTAAAGGCGAAATAAACAGAATGGAACCGGACGATTTTCTAAGCGCAGCAGGCGTTTTCGAGTAGCTAGGAAATTGTTAGCCAAAGAGTTTTTTGACCTTGAGGAGGGCGGCGGCGAGGCGGTCGGCTTCTTCGAGAGTATTATAGAAGGCAAATGAAGCGCGAGCGGTGCCAGTGATGCCGAGCCGCTGCATGAGCGGTTGAGTACAGTGGTGGCCGGCGCGGATGGCGATGCCCTCGCTGTCGAGGATGGTGCCGATGTCGTGAGGATGGAC
>JBEKZN010000343.1:0-2719 GCA_049509815.1 Opitutales bacterium | reverse complement strand
ATCATGTCCAACAGCAATGTTTATATCAACGGCTTCCTCATCGGCGCCCGCCCCTATGGCTATGTCGAGCAGTTTTACGACCTGACCGGCCACCTGAATTTCGGCGCCACGCCCAACGTGCTCGCTGTCCGCGTGGACAATTCCATTCAGCCGCTGTCCCGCTATTACACCGGCTCCGGTATCTACCGCCACGTTCGCCTCGTGGTCACTGACCCCGTTCACATCGAGCACAACGGCGTCTTCGTCACCACCCCGCAAATCGCGCCCGAACTCGCCACCGTCCACGTCCAAACCACCGTCACCAACAGCTCCAATTCCGCGCAATCGCTCGCCGTCCAAACCACCCTGATCGGCCCTGACGGCCAGCCCGCGGCCTCCGGCACCGCGCCCGCGCAGTCCCTCGCCCCCGGTCAAGTTGCTCAATTCGAGCAGGACATCCCCGTGAAAAATCCCCAGCTCTGGGACCTCGACACCCCGAATCTCTACCACGCCGCCGTCCAGGTCGTCGCCAATAACCAAACCCTCGACAACAGCACCGTCACCTTCGGCATCCGCTCCGCGGTCTTCAAGCCCGACACCGGCTTCTGGCTCAACGGCAAAAATATCAAGCTCAAGGGCGTCTGCCTCCACCAGGACGGCGGCGCTTTCGGCGAAGCCGTCCCCAAGGCCATCTGGGTTGACCGCCTCCTCGCCCTCAAAAGCCTCGGCGCCAATGCCATCCGCTGGGCCCACAACCCGGTCTCACCCGAAATTCTCGACGCCTGCGACGAAGTCGGCCTCGTCTGCATGGACGAAATGTTCGACACCTGGACCGTCTCCAAAACCCCGGGCGACCACACCGACTACAGCCTCTTCTTCACCCAATGGTCCCTCATTGACCTGCGCGACACCGTCCTGCGCGACCGCAACCATCCATCCATTATTTTTTATAGCGCCGGCAACGAAATTCACGACACCCCGATGCCCGACATTGCCATCCCCATCCTCAAGGGCCTCGTCGCCGAGTTTCACAAATACGACCCCACTCGCCCCGTCACCCAGGCGCTCTTCCGCCCCAATGCCAGCCACGATTACGACGACGGATTGGCCGACCTCCTCGATGTGATCGGCACCAATTACCGCAACCCCGAGCTCATCGCCGCGCATAACGCCAAGCCCTCCCGCGATATCGTCAACACCGAGGACAACATGGGCTTCGAAGAATGGCGCCTTGTCCGCGACACTCCCGCCCTTTCCGGCCAGTTCCTCTGGGCCGGCATTGACTACCTTGGTGAAGCCCGCTGGCCCGCCACCACCAGCAATTCGGGTTTGCTCGACCGCGCCGGCCAGCCCAAGCCCCTCGGCTTCGAGCGCCAAAGCTGGTGGTCCGACCAGCCCGTCGTCCATCTTGCCCGCGTCTCCTCCGCCCCGAATCGCAGTGGCAATGGCACGGTGTCGGTCGGCGTTCTCGACTGGACCCCGCGCAATGCCAGCCCTCATCAGGAAACGGTCGTCGCCTACACCAACGCCGACGAGGTTGAACTTTTCCTCAACGACCAGTCTCTGGGCGTGCAAAAGGTGGCCAGCCTCGCGCCGCAAAACTCATCCGGCGCGACCGCGGCCGAAGTTCAGCAATCCATGGCCATGAACGAACAGCAATCCTACGTGGCGCGCACCCGCTCTTACACCGCCCCGCAGTGGATCGTCGATTATCAGCCGGGCGTTCTCAAAGTCGTCGCCCGCAAAAACGGCCAGGTTGTCGCCACCGATGAACTGCGCACCGCTGGCCCGCCGGCCAAAATTCTCCTCGAAACCAGCCGTGATAAAATCTCTCCCGATTTCGACGATGCCGCCCCTGTTACTGCTACCGTCGTGGATGAAAACGGCGTTCGGGTTCCTTCCGCCAACAACCTTATTGCCTTCAAAACCAGTGGCGCCGGCGGCGTCGCCGCGGTGGACAACGCCGATCGAACGAGCACGGAGTCCTATCAAGGTTCTGAGCGCCATGCTTATAACGGGCGCGCCTACGCCATTGTCAAAGCCACGGCCCCTTCCGGCAATATCACCCTCAATGCCACCGCCGACGGCCTCGCGCCCGCCAGCCTCACCCTCACCGCCGTGCCCGTCCAGTAATCCGCGCGCTTACCCAACTGCCTTCGGGTTGAAGACATAGCCCTGCGCGTTCAATTCAATCGTCGGGCCCGCCGCCGAACCCAGCCGGATTTGCTGGCACTGCGCGGACGTCAGCCCGCTCGCGCTCGTCCCGAAGCGCAGGCCCTGGACGCCCAGCGTGCCCTGCAACACCAGGATGCCGCTCCGCCACGCGACGCCTGACGAATCGGCGAATGCCAGTTGCGTGCTCAGATTCAATTCCAGTCGCGAGATGCCTCGCAAATACAGCGGTGTTCCGAAACTTTGCGTGACATCCTGCGCGTCCAATTTTCCGCCCGCTAGCTGTAACGCGCTGGCTGCGGCCAGCGTCTGGCTTGCGCCCAACTGCACGGTGCCCTGGCTCACTTGCAACGTGCCGGAAAAATTATTTGTGCCGGACAAAACCAGCGTGCCCAGTCCCAGCTTCGTAAAGACTCCCGGCCCCAGCAGCGCCCCGGCCATCAGCGTCACGCCCGCCGCGTTGTTGATGGTTCCACCGCCCTTGGTCACGACGATGCTCGTGGCCTGCGCCGGCTGGTCGGCCGGCCACAGCGTGCCGCCCTTCAGCAAAATGCACCGGTCCATCGTT
>JBEKZN010000342.1:0-2724 GCA_049509815.1 Opitutales bacterium | reverse complement strand
AAGGCGGGGGCGTACGGGATCCAGGAGGGGCGGGAGCTGATATTGGCGCGGTACGCGGGGTCGTTTTCGAACATCATGGGCCTGCCGCTGGAGTGGGTGGCGGCGCGGTTGTGCGAACTGACCTTGCTTCCGGGCGCGGTTGCGCCTAGGGTGGATGACCTGCGTTTCCGTGACGACACCCGTCCAGCCATCGACCAAGTACACCCCCAGGCGTGAAATCCGCGAGTGGACGGATTTCGACCGTCTGCTGCTGCAGCCGAGCGACGGGTCGAAAGGGGCGACGATTTCGGCGTTGCTGCTGACGCTGCTGTTCCACGGGGCGCTGTTTTTGGCGATACCATGGACGTCATTGAAGAGTGAAAAAGCGAAAGTGCCGCCGGCGCCGGTGTACGATTTGCAGCCGTTTACGGTGGAGGACATGAAGCTGGTGGAGGCGAACCCGAACGCGCCGCAGGCCAAGCCGCAGAACACGCCGAACGTGTCCGACCGCAACCAGGAGGCGGCGCAGGAGCAGCCGGATTTGTTGAGCCAAACGAATGCGCCGACAATCAAGGGAGAGCAGAATGAGGTGGAGAAGATCGTTTCGGGCGACGTGCGCAACCTGCCGGCGTCGCCCCCGCCTTCGCCGGCGTCACCGGTGAGCCGGCCGACGCCGCCCTCGCCGCCGCATTCGGCGACGCCGCCCCAGCCGCAGATGCCGCCCGCGCCGGCCGCGAAGCCCGCGCCAGCGACGGAAAAGCCGTCGAACCCGCCGCCGACGCCGCAGGCGGTCGTGCAGGAGAAACCGACAGCGCCTCCGCCGCCGGCGCCCGATGCGTGGCAGGGCAAGCCGGATACCTCGGGTGAGGGCGCGAATTTGGCGGAAAAGCCGGTGGAGTCGAAGGCGGAGAAGCCGGCGGACAGCAAGACCACGGAGCCGGCGCCGCCGACGCAGGAGCCCGCGCCGGCGCTGGCGTCGGTGCAGGAAGTGCAGCCGTCGCCGCAGACACCGGCTTCTCCGCCAACGACGGCGGAGGCGCAGCCATCGGATCCCAGCGATCCGTCGCCGATGCCGCGGCGGGAGGTGCAGGTACGGGTCCCGGCGGGGCCGTTGATGAACAGCATGACCAGCGCACGCAGCGCCGGGGTGGTGGCGATCGAGTCGAACTTCAGCGATTTCGGGAATTATGAGACGCGGATGAAGGAGGCGATTTGCGCGCAGTGGTACAACATGTGCGACCAGTTCAGCTTTTCGATGCAGGATTACGGCACGCGGGTGGTGGTGGTGTTCACGCTCAACCAGCAAGGGGAGGTGACGGCGTGCCAGGTGGTGAATTCGACCGCGTCGAACGGGGCGACGCTGCTGTGCACGCAGGCGGTCCAGTCGCGTTCGCCGTTCGGGCCGTGGACGAAGGAGATGTGCCAGATCCTGGGGACTTCGCAAAACGTGCGCATCATTTTCTGGTACCGCTCCTGATGACGGGAACGCTCACGGCGGAGGAACTGAGCCGCGCGCTGCCGCTGGGGCCGGGAGTGCGGGTGGTGGCGGCGGGGCCGGGAGCATTGGCGGCGCTGGAGAAGCCGGCGGGAATTTTGACGCATCCGAACCGGGACGGCGCGCACCACACGGCGCTGCTGAAGGCCCCGTACGATTTCGAGCGCGAGTGTTTCCACTGGGCAACGTCCGCGCCGGGCGCGCCGGACACGCTGTATTTGCTCAACCGGCTGGATTCGCCGACGTCGGGGCTGGTGCTGGCGGCATTGAGCGCGGAAGCGGCGGCAGCGGGGCGGCATGCGTTTCTGGAAGGGCGGGTGCAGAAAACGTATTTCGCACTGGTGCTCGGGCACCCGCGGCCGGCGCACGGGGAATGGAGCGACCGGCTCGAGCGCGAGCGGCCTGGAGGACAAGGAGTGCGGGTGAAGGCGCGCGCGCAGGGCGGCGCCGGGCGCACGGCGGTGACGCGCTACACCTGCGTGGAGACGCGCACGGGTGACGACGCGGTGCTGACGCTGTTGCGACTCGAGCCGCTGACCGGGCGAACGCACCAACTGCGGGTGCAATGCGCGACGCACGGGCATCCGATGGTGGGCGATGCAACTTACGGGGATTTCGGGTACAACCGGGCGTTCGCGAAGCGGACGGGGTGCAAGCGGCTGTTTCTGCACGCGGCGGCGACGCGAATCCCGAGCCTGCATTTCCACGCGGAGTCGGCGCTGCCGGAGGAGTTTGGGGCTGCGGTGGGAGTGGTGAAACGATGAAGGGTTAAAAGGTTGAAGGGTTGAAACGGTGTGGGTCAGGCCGGCACGGAAGCGGCAGCGGCGGAGAGCGCGCGGATTTTTTCGGGCGGGAGTTCCTGTTCGTGATCGTAGGCGATGCCGACGACGGCGCGGATTTCGCCGGAGGAGTCAAAGACGGGGAGGGCGACGGCGGCCTGGGCGTTGACGGCGCGGGCGCCGGGGCGGACGACGCCGGTTTGGTCGGTTTGGAGGTTGCAGGTCTGGACGGGCTGGCGGCGTTCGAGGGCGAGGCCGGCCATGCCTTTGCCGGAGGGGATGACGGCGGTGATTTGTAGAACGGGCGGGGGAATGCGGACGGCGGCGATGAGGAAGAGTTGATCGCCCTGGCGGCGGTGGACGGTGCCGGCGATGCCGCCTTCACGCGCGAGGAAGGTTTCGAGCCAGGCTTGGGCGGGGGGTTCCGCGGTGAATGGGGCGGGCATCGATTCTTTGGTTAAATTCAAGCTT
>JBEKZN010000341.1:0-2739 GCA_049509815.1 Opitutales bacterium | reverse complement strand
CGACGGTCTGTTGCCTTCAGGCGGGATGCAGCATCATTTTTGTGAAATGTCGTCGCCTGCGACACGCCGGAATCGGGCCTCTCCGGGCCTCCAGCTCAAGCGCTGTTGCCTGATTTCATGCCTTCATGTTTTCCTGTTAAAAATGGATCGCCCCCGCGATAGTGATAAGATGGCGGCACACCCCAATCCCCACCCCATTCTCGGCATCGAAGGCGGCGGCACCAGGACCACCTGGGCCCTCCTCACCCCCGAGGGGAAAACGCTTGCCCGCGGCGAGGCCGGCCCCGGCAACACCCTCCTCCTCACCGACGCCGCCCTTGGCAAGCTCTTCCGCTCCATCCGCCGGGACGCCGGCCCGCGCCCGCAAGCCATCGGCGGCGCCTTTGCCGGCTGCCAGCTTGTCTCCGAACAAAGCCGCGTTGAAAAAATCCTCCGCCGCGTCTGGCCCGGCGCCCGCACCGTCCGCGTCATGGAAGACACCCGCTCGGTCCTCGCCGCCGCTTTCGGCGACGGCCCCGGCATCGTCGTCATTGCCGGCACCGGATCGAATGTCGCCGGGCAAAAGTCGGCCCGCGACCCGATTGAAAAAGCGGGAGGCTGGGGACATCTTTTTGCCGACCGCGGCAGCGCCTACGATCTCGCCCGCCGCGGGCTGGAGTGTGCCTTCGCCCGTTACGACGAAACCAAAAAAATCTCGCCCCTCGCCCGGGAATATCTCGCCGCCGCCGGAAAAAATTCCCTCGAGGAACTCGTTCCCTTTCTCTTGCGGGACACCGGCAAGACCGCCGTGGCGCAGTGGAGCCGGTGCGTTTTTTCCGCCGCGGGCAAGGGTGACGGCGAGGCCCGCCGCCTGCTCGATGAGGCCGCGAACGCCCTCGCGGAAAAGGTCGCGGTTGTCGCCCGCCGCCTCCGTCTCGCGCAGCCCGGCGTCGCGCTCGCGGGAGGTCTCTTCGAGAACCAACCCGATTACGCGGCGCGCCTTCAACGCGCCTTGCGCCGGACCCTGCCTCGCGCCCGCTCGTTTCCCTTGACCATCCCCGGCGTTTTCGGCGCGGCCCGACTCGCTGGTTTGGAAAAACTTCCGACCGACGCCAAGCCGGAAAAAACACTCAAGCCCGTTGCCGACCCCGCCCGCCTCGCCGCCTTCGCGCAAGCCGCCACGGAGCAGCGCAATCCCCGCTCGCGCGGACTCGACCGCCGCACCATCCCCGGTCTGGTCGATCTCTTCATCCGCGAGGAACGGCATGTCGGAAGGGCGCTCACCGCGCAACGCGGCCCGATCGCCCGCGCCGCAACGCTTGTCTCGGAACGGCTCTGCCGCGGCGGACGCCTCTTTTACGTCGGCGCGGGGACGAGCGGACGTCTCGGCGTGGTCGATGCCAGCGAAATGCCGCCGACCTTCAACGCCCCGCCCGAGCAGATCCAGGCCATCATCGCGGGCGGCGCGGCGGCGGTCTTTCGCAGCCAGGAAGGTGCGGAGGACTCCCGCGAAACCGGCGCGGCCGAATTGCGCGCGCGCGTCCTGACCCGCCGCGACGTGGTCTGCGGCATCGCCGCCAGCGGCCAGACGCCGTTTGTCCTGGGCGCGCTCGACTACGCCCGCAAAAAGGGCGCGGGGACCATCCTCCTTTCCTGCAATCCGAAGCGCTTGATCCGCGTGCCGGTTGAAGTCGAGATCGACCTTCCCACCGGCCCGGAAATCGTCACCGGCTCGACCCGGATGAAAGCGGGCACGGCCACCAAGCTTGTCCTCAACATGCTCAGCACCATCGCCATGGTCCGGCTCGGGCGCGTGCGCGACAACCTGATGGTCAACGTCCAGGCGACCAACGACAAGTTGCGCGCCCGCGCCGTGCGTCTCGTCCGCGCACTCACCAGGGCCGGCGACGCCGAGGCCCAGGCCGCGCTCGAAGCTCATGCCTGGCGCGTCACCGATGCAGTCGAGGCATTGAGTTGACCCTTTACTCTTCTCGCGTCAATCCAGACCGAAAATGGTCTAATCTAAATAATCCCGGCCTTTTCCAGCTCGTCGAGGCGGCGCTGATTTTTCTCGTCGATCACCTCAGCCACGCTCGGCAGTTCCAGCAATACTTCCAGGCAGAACGAAATTTCGGCGTCCTGAAAACCGGTCGTCTCCATGCCCCGTTTGTCGAGCGAGAGGTAAACCCAGGCAAACTGTTCCCCGTTGAGCACGCGGAATTGCAGGTTTGGCTCCCACATGATTTCGTCCACCGCCTTGACCTCGAGCGTCCCCTCCATTTTCGGGATCACCTGCTCGACTTTCTCAAAACGCTCCAGCCACGAGGTGATGCACTCCGAAATGAGCGTTCGGTCGAGCGCCTCCTCAAAGACCGCGATAAATCCCTTCTGAACCATGCGTCAGTTTACCCAGCCCCGCGCTCTCATCAAGTCCCGGCTCGGACGGTGAAATTTCTCATAATTCCCTTGCCGCACCCTTGGCTCCGACTATCGTAACGACATGGTCCATGGCCGCGACCTCTCCTACAACTCCAAGGTTGAAGGCAACATCGTGCTCACCACGCTGGACGCCTCCATCAACTGGATGCGGAAGAATTCACTCTGGCCGATGCCGATGGGCCTCGCCTGCTGCGCCATCGAGCTGATGGCCGCTTCCTGCGCCCGGTTCGATATCGCCCGCTTCGGCGCCGAGGTGATGCGCTTCTCCCCGCGCCAGAGCGACCTCCTTATTGTCGCAGGGACCGTCACCTACAAAATGGC
>JBEKZN010000340.1:0-2740 GCA_049509815.1 Opitutales bacterium | reverse complement strand
GAGATGGTGCGGTTGATTTCGACGCAGGTGGCTTCGATGAAGATGTTATCGGAGGCCTTGGAGCAGATTTCGATGGCGCGCAGGATGGGGACGCCGGACTTGAGGAGGATGGCGTAGGTGCGGCAGAAGCGGGAGATGTTGATTTTGCGGGAGAGGTTGCCGACGATGGGGAGCTTGGAGATCACCCGGTGCTTGACGGCACGGCCCTTGGGGGTGGCGGTGACGCGTTTGTAAACTTCCATGGTGCCGTAAATGCCGAGGGCAATGGCCCACCACCACTCCTGCATGAAGTCGGAGATGGCGATGAGCATGAGGGTGGGGGCGGGGAGCTTGGCGTTGCCGAAGTCCTTGAACATTTGCTCAAAGACGGGAATGACCTTGATCATCAGGATGGAGACGAGGCCGCAGGCCATGCAGATGACGGTGATGGGGTAGGTCATCGCGGATTTGACTTTTTTCGCGAGCTTGAGGGAGTCCTCGAAGTACATGGAGACCTTGCCCATGATGTCGGCGAGGGCACCGGAGGCCTCGCCGGCCTCGACCATGCTGATGAAGAGGTTGTGAAAGGCGTTGGGGAATTTGCGGACGGCGGCGGAGAAGGTGGTGCCGCTGGAGATGTCGTTGCGGACCTCGCGCAGGATGATTTTGAAGACGGGGTTTTCAGTCTGGTCCATCAAGGCTTCGAGGGAGCTGACGAGGGACAGGCCGGCGCTGAGCATGGAGGAGAGCTGCTGGGTGAAGACGGTGATTTCCTGGAGCTTGATCCTTTTGCGGCGGGCCTGGCGCTCGTAGGCCTTCTGGCGGGCGATTTGCTGGCGCTCGGCGAACGTGCCTTTGGTCTTGGTTTTGGCGCCGGCCACGGGGGCCGTGGCGGTGGGAGTGAGCATGGCCATGGTAGTACCTGAGGAAAAGGTTGGACAGTGCGCGGGCGAAACGGGCTAAGCCGATAATGTTGTATTAAGTCAAAAAGGGCGGGACGAAAAGGTTTTTCGCAGGGGGTGGGAGGGAGCGAAAAGGGGGAGGATCGGGGAGAAAGACACAGATGGGCAAAAGAAGGTGCAGGAGATTGGGTTTTACAGGCGGGCGGGGAGGGAGCAAAGAGAAGAGGCGCCGTGGCGCCGCGATGCCGACTGTTCTCGAAGTTTTGCAAAAGAGCGCCGAATACCTCGGGCGGAAGGGGTTGGAGCGGCCGCGGCTGGAGGCGGAGTGGCTGCTGGCGCGGGCGCTGGGGTGCGGGCGGCTGGATTTGTACCTGCGGTTTGACCAGACGCTGGAGGAGGCGCAACTGGAGCGGCTGCGCGAGCAGGTGGCGCGGCGGGGTCGGCGCGAGCCGGGACAGTACGTTGCGGGGCGGGCGGGATTTTTGGATTTCGAGGTGGGGTGCGACCGGCGGGCGCTGATTCCGCGGTCGGAGACGGAGGAGCTGGCGGAGCTGGTGTTTGCACGGGTGGCGGAGCCGCCGAAGGCGGCGCTGGACCTGGGCACGGGGTCGGGGGTGCTGGCGCTGGCGCTGGCGCGGCGCTGGCCGGAGTGCCGGGTGGTGGCGGTCGAGGCGAGCGCGGAGGCGCTGGAGCTGGCGAAGGCGAACGCGGAGGCGCTGGGGCTGAGTGCGCGTATTCAATTTTTGAATACACCATGGCCGGAAGGGCTGGCGGGGCTGGGGGCGTTTCCGGTGATCGTGGCGAATCCGCCGTACCTGACGGAGGCGGAGTGGGCGGCGGCGCAGCCGGAGGTGCGGGATTGGGAACCGAAGGCGGCGCTGGTGAGCGCGGAACAGGGATTGGCAGACTTGCGGGCGATTTTGCGGGCGGGGCCGGAATGCGTGACCGCGGGCGGGCTGCTGGCGATGGAAACGGGGCCGGAGCAGCACGCGGCGCTGACGGTGGAGGCCGCGGGCATCAAGGACGCGGCAGGGCGGGCGGCTTATGGGCGCACGGAAAGCGTGCGCGACTTGAGCGGGCGCGACCGGTTTTTCCTGGCGTGGCGGGCCTGACTACGGAGTCGAGGGTGCGGCGGCGGAGGTGGAGCCGCCGGGCGGGAGCTTGACGAGGTCCACGCGGCGGGAGTGCTGGGCCTCGGGGGAATCCTTGGCGACGCCGGTGGGGGCGTTGAGTTTGCCCTCGGAAAGCGTTTCGATCTGGCTGTCGGCGGCACCGATCTGGGTGGCGTAGGTTTTCACGCTGTTGGCGCGACGGTCGCCGAGGGCAAGGTTGTATTGGTCGGAGCCGTACCAGTCGGTATAGCCAACGGCTACGACTTTCTGGGAGGAGTCGCCGGCGAGGGTCTTGGAGGCGGCTTCGAGAGTGGCGCGCTGATCGGCGCGGATGTTATACTGGTTGAAGTCGAAATAGACGGTGCAGAGGATGTCTTCGGGCGGGACAGTGCTGGTGTCCATCTCATGCCTCAAGTCGGCGGGAATGTCGCTGCTGTTGAGGGGGTTAAGACCTTCGCCTTCGCCGGAGGTGGGAGAGGTAAGGCCGGTGCCGGCGCTGGTTTTGGTTTCCTCGGCAGTGGGGGGCTGCATGGAGCTGCAGCCGGCGAGAATGGGTAGCGCAATGAGGAGCGCGAGGGAGAGTTTCGAAAGTTTGCTCATGGCAAAAGTATCGTTACAAGTGGAATGAAAGACAAGGTCTAGTTGGGGCAAATCGCGGGGGCGGGCAAGTCATTTCCGCGCAAAATTTTACGAGCATGACGGCGAACAAATCAGCAAGGTCCGTGCCGGGCGCGCCGGGAAACGGCG
>JBEKZN010000034.1:0-9332 GCA_049509815.1 Opitutales bacterium | reverse complement strand
ACCTCCGCGAGGCCCATGAGCGTCCCGAAGGCATGGAGGAAGCGGCGGTGATGATGACGGGGCTGGATTGGGGCCGCATTCAGGAGGCCCTGGGCATTCTGAAGGGGCAACTGCGCGGCGAGCAGCGCACGCTTTCGCTGGTGCGCGACTATGACGTGCCCAATGTTTCGGAGAAAATCGTTCGAATCATCCTGAGTTACACGCATTACGTGAACCGGGTCGTCTGGCAGAAGTGAGCCGCCGCCGGGCGGACGCGACACTTTGCCGGAGGCGCCGATCCTGGTGAAAATCCTGCTGCTTACCCAGTTTTGCTCCCCGGAGCCCGTTTTCAAGAGCGTGCCTTTTGCCCGGGCCTTGGCGGCGCGCGGGCACGAGGTGCGCATCCTGACCGGATTCCCGAATTATCCCGGCGGCCGGCTTTATCCGGGGTACCGGCTGCGCTGGCGCCAGCGCGAGGTGATGGACGGCATCCCCATTTTGCGGGTGCCCTTGTATCCCAGCCATGATGGCTCCTCGGCGGGGCGCGCGTTGAACTACCTCAGTTTTTTCGCCACGGCGGGATGGCCGCTGTGGGGCGGCTGGAAGCCGGACGTCGTTTATATCTACAATTTGGTCACGCTCGGGGCCTTGGCGACGGTGAACCAGGCGTTGCGCCATGTGCCGTACGTTCTCGACGTGCAGGATTTGTGGCCGGATTCCATTTTCAACGCGCGGATGGGGACGCCGTGGCTACGCCGGCCGATCGAGGCTTTGTGCCAATTCGCCTACCGGGGAGCGGCGCGGATCGTGGTGCTGTCGCCGGGTTTTCGCCGGGTGCTGGTGGAGCGGGGGGTGCCCGAGGAAAAAATCGAAGTCATCTACAATTGGTGCAACGAAGACGAACTGGCGGCGGCTTCGAGCGTACCGGAGGATTCGCCGGAGCTGGGGCAGGGATGGTTTAACATCGTTTTCGCGGGGAATCTCGGGCTGGTGCAGGGGTTGGAGGCGGTGATTGAAGCGGCGGCATTGGTGCAGGGGGATGCGCGGCGCATTCGCTTTGTGTTCATGGGGCAGGGGGTGATGCTGGCGCGACTCAAGGAACTGGCGGCGCAACGCGCGCCCGGGAACACGCTGTTCCTGCCGGCCCGGCCATTTCCCGAGGCGGTAAAGGTGCTCCGCAGGGCCGAGGCGTTGCTGGTGCATTTGCAGGACAGTCCGTTGTTCAGCGTGACCATTCCGTCCAAGACGCAAGCGTACCTGGCCTTGGGGAGGCCCATTCTGGCGGCGATGAAAGGGGACACGGCCGAATTGGTCCGGCGAGCCGGAGCCGGCGTGGAGGCGGAACCGGGCAATCCCGCGAGCATTGCGCAGGCGGCCAGGCAGCTGGCGGAAAGCGACGTTGCGCAATTGGACGCGATGGGGCGGCGAGGCGCCGAGTTTTATGCCCGGGAGCTTTCCTTCGCGACCGGGGTGACGCGTTTTGAGCAGGTGTTCAACCGCGTGGTTTCCTTCCAGAAACTCCCGTGAGCATTGGCCACTCTCCATTTCGAGGAAAGAATTTTTCGGGAAATTCGCACGTCCGGCGGACGCGGCGTGTGGTGTTTTGGTCGCGCGGCCTGGTCGGGCTGGCGGGATGGTTCATCGCGACGACGGCAAGTGTTTTAGCGGAAGAACCCGGGACAAACCTGCTTTTGGTGCACAAGGCTCAGCCGACGTTCGCCGTGTTTGTGCCTCGCGAGGCTGGAGCCGATGAGCTGGCGGCGGCGGCGGAATGGGCGCAGGTTTTGGGAAAAATGTGCGGGAATCAGCCGGAAATCAAAAAAGAGCCGGCGCCCAATGAAGCAGCGCAGCCGGGAATTTATCTTGGCGGCACTGCGCCCGGGCGGGCGCTGCTGGCCGCGCATCCGCCGGGCGACGAGGACGGGTTTGCCGTCGAGGTGGATGCGGTCAACGCCACGGTGGTGCTGGCGGGTGCGACGCCGCGCGCCACGATTTTTGCGGTGGAATGGTTTTTCGAGCACGATGGCGGCGTGAACTGGTATTTTCCTGGCAACCTGGGCGAAATTATCCCGCAGCGCGCGGAGTGGGGCGTGGCAACGGGCGTGACAGTGCAGGCGCCCGCCTATCTTTCACGCGAGCTGGGGGGGTTGCGCGGCAGCGGGGATGGGCTGTGGGCCAGGCGCAATCTCCTCAATGCCCGGTTCGCGTTTCATCATAACTTGACCACGGTTTTTCCGCTGGCGCTGTACGACGAGCATCCGGAATTTTTTCCGTGGCGCGAGGGCGTGCATTTCGACCCGCGGGGCGAGCCGGACGCGGGCTGGCAGCCGGATTTCTCCAGCCCGGCCGTGGCGGCCTACGCTGCGGCGCAGGCCCGCCTCTATTTTGACGATCGTCCCGACGCGCCGAGCTTTTCGCTGGGCTTGAACGACAACACCGCCTTCGACGAGGGGCCGGGCACGCAGGCGCTGACCGAGCCGCGCCGCTGGTTCCGGGACCGGCCGGATTTTTCCAACCTCGTTTTCACCTTCATGAACCGGGCGGCAGAGGACCTTGCGCCGTATTATCCGGACAAGTATCTGGGCTGCCTCGCGTATTATTGGTGCGAGAACACGCCGACTTTTCCGGTGAACGCGCAAGTGCTGCCCTACCTGACCAACGACCGCTCTTTTTATGACAACCCGGCGTGGGCGGGGGAGGATCTGACACTGATCCGGCGATGGGCGCAGGCCGGGCCGAAGATCGTCGGCATTTACGATTATTATTATGGCGCGCCGTTCGCAACGCCGCGGGTGTTCACGACGGCGATGGTCAAATCCATCCGCGAGGCGCATGAGGCCGGGGCGCGGGCATTTTACGCCGAGTTGGACCCGATTTGGCCGTACGATGCGCTCAAGGCCTGGCTGGCGGCGCGCTTGTTGTGGGACCCGGCGGCGGATGTTCCGGCGCTGGAAGCGCAGTTTTACCGGGATTTGTACGGTCCGGCGGCGGGGGAGGTGCAGGCGTTTTTCGGCGAGGCCGAAGCGGCCTGGCGCCAGCAGCCGGGAGCGCCGCGCTGGATCAAGGGGTACAAAGATCCTTATCAACCGCTGATTTTTTCAGCGACACGAGTGCAGGCGATGTCCGCGGCGCTGGAACAGGCCGGCCAACGCGACTTGGAACCGGCGGCCCGGGCGCGACTGGCGCAGGTGGAGAACGCGTGGGCCGGTTCGATGCGGGCGATTGGCACAGCGACGGCAGTAGCCAGCGTGGCCGGTGACGCCGCGAACCACGCGTGGAAGATTGAGGCGGGGTTGCGCGAAGTACCGGCTGCACAGGGCGACGGCGCGATCTGCGGGTTTTATCTGCGGGCCGGCGCGTGGGCGGAGCAGCATTTTCAAAGCGACCGGCTGAATGACGCGCTGGCTGGCGCGATGACCGGCGAGACTCCGCAGGCGTTGACGGCACGCATGCTGTTCGCGCCGCGCGGGCCGAATTTGTTGCGCCACGGGGCGTTGTGCCTGCCCGCGACGGGTCTGGAGCCGAAGGGATGGAGCGTGACGTGGCGCGAAGCCGAGCACTTCCGAGTGGGTTCGGGCGGCCATGATGCACCCGGCGGCGAACCGTCGTTGTCGGTGGCGGGTTCGGACTGGCTTTGTCTGTGGCAGGATGCCGGCGTGCAGCCGGGGAAATTGTACGAGGCTTCGTTTCTTTGGCGCGGACGGATTTCGCAGGGAGCGCGGGTGCATTGGTTGATCGCGTATTATGACGCATACGGTCAGTGTTTGGAGACGGACTGGGCGGCGGCAGCGCCGCCGGGCGTGCATACGGCGTGGTTGCGGGAAGGGGCCGTCACCCGGGCGCCAGCGGGAGCGGCGGCGCTACGGTTGATGCTGTATGTCGGGGGACAGGCGGCTGGCGAGCGGGTGGAACTGGCCGGCGCCCGGGTTGCCGAAGTCCTCACCGGCCCGATTTCGTAGTCGCCTGGGATTTTGAACGGCCTATTTTTTGAAGTTGCCATGAGTTTCTACCGCCAAGGAGGCAAGCGCGCGCTGGATGTAGCCGCGGTGGTGATTGCAGCGCCGCTGTGGGTGCCGCTGCTGGGGGTGATTGCGTTGCTGGTGCGGCTCAAGCTGGGGACGCCGGTGTTTTTCCGTCAAGGCCGTCCGGGCCGATCGGGGGTGATTTTCGAGATGGTCAAATTTCGCAGCATGACGGAGGCGCGGGACGCCGCCGGAAAATTGCTGCCGGACGCGGAGCGATTGACTCCTTTTGGGCGCAAGCTGCGGGCGTGGTCGCTGGATGAACTGCCGGAATTGTTGAATGTGCTGCGCGGGGAAATGAGCCTGGTGGGGCCGCGTCCGCTGATGGTGCAATATCTGGCGCGTTACACGCCCGAGCAGGCACGGCGGCACGAAGTTTTGCCGGGGATTACGGGTTGGGCGCAAGTGAATGGCCGCAATGGCCTGACGTGGGAGGACAAGTTTCGCTTCGACGCGTGGTATGTGGACAATTGTTCACTTTCAGTGGATGCGAAAATCCTGTTGCTAACGCTATGGAAAGTAGTCAGCCACGAGGGGATTTCGGCCGAAGGAGCGGCGACCATGCCGGAGTTTATGGGCACGGAGGTCGCCAACGGGTCGTCGCGCCGGGACCCGGTTGGCGAGTCGAACTCCAAACCAACGAACCCGCCATGAGTGGAAATCGCAATTATATGCGGAATTCAGCGAAAGTTTTGAGCGTTATAGGCGATAAGGTAAAACAAGGGCAGCCTTTTGAGTGAGCGGGCGAATTGCGGACCGCCATGCGAGGGTTTGCCTCATACCTCCACATGGCCCCTTCCATGTATTCCAGTTTCCCCAGTTTTGCCGGGTTTGACGGTGCGAGCCGCATTGGCATGGAGCCTTGGGTGTTTTCGCGTGTCCAAACCACCGACGGGCAGGCTGATTCCGGCCTGGTCGAGGGTCTTTTCCCGCTTTCATCACTGGCCTGCGCGCAAAGGTTTTACCCAATCGTCATGAACAAATGTTTGAAAGATTGTGACGGGAATAATAGGGGTAATCAGTTACGCGCGGGGAAACCATCAAATACGCATTACCATGTCTAGCTCCTCCAATATCGTGCAGGGAAAGCGGCCGTTGGTGATTGTCGGCGCCGGGGGTTTTGGCATGGAGGTGCTGTGGGTGGTGTCGCGAATCTCGGCTGCGCTGGGGCCATCGGGTTGGAACGTGATCGGCTTCGTGGATGACAAGTCAGCGCTCCAGGGAGTCCGGGTGGACGGGGTGCAGGTATTGGGGAAGGTAAATGAGTTTTTGGAGCGGTACGCGGGACAGAAGTTGTATTTTCACTGCGCGATAGGGAAAAACCGACATCGGCAGCGTCTGGCGGAGTTGTTTGAAAGCCACGGTTTCCTGCCAGCGACGTTGATTGATCCGTTGGCGGCAGTTTCGCCACACGCGGAGATTGGGCTGGGGAGCTACATCGCGCCGCAGGTTTGCGTGGCGCCGTTAGCCAAGGTCGGGCGGCATGTTTTGATCAACATGGGTTCGAGCGTGGGGCACCACTGCCAGGTGGATGACTATGCCCAAGCCTGCCCGGGTACCCGCATGAACGGTAAATGCGTGGTGGAAAAGTTGGCTTTTCTGGGGTCGAATGTGACCCTCCAGCCGGGCAAACGCGTAGGGGAAGGGGCCACGGTGGGGGCAAGTTCGTTCGTTTTGCGGAACGTACCGCCGTATTCTTTGGTTATGGGAGTGCCGGCGCGCCTAATGCAGTACGCTCCTCCTGCTGGTCAGAGGGCAACGGAAATCCCATTTGTCGTCAGCATCAATTGAGTCGTTTTGTGCGAATTGCGGTGAATCGGCCCGTTTCTTCGCGGGTTGAGGTCGATGGCCGTTGAACTTGGAGCCCGCAGTTTCACGGCCGATGGCTGCGGCGGGGAGAGCAGGGGCATCGCAGCCTTGGGGACGGATGCAGGCTCGGTGCTTGGGGCGTTAGGTTTTTCAGTTGATTTCGGGAGTATTTCTTCCATTGGTAGTTGTTTATGGAAGATTTGAAAATTGAAAAAAGGATGACGGAGCTTGAAAACACACACATGGGATTGGCCTTTGTGATGGGATTTATCCAGCTGGACAGATTGGGGGATGAGGCTCGACGGAAGATTGCGGTCTGTGGCATCATTCGTGCTCAGTGGACAAGGCCGCATTTTGACGCGGTACCATTTCCCGGGATGCGAGCCTTAACAGCAACGATTGGATTGGTGGCGAAAGGTCTTTTTTCATCCGTCAGCTTGCCGGCAACGTCATTGAGCGGCTTGGATTGGGCATTTTCCATCCGGCAATATGGAGCGGAGACACCAGCCGGCCATCCCGCCTTTTTTTTGAGATTTTGAAGATTTGCGCCTGATGCGCACTCCCGTTAGATAGTTGCGGGCGCGGATCATACATCATTCCACATTCTTAATGTTCTCCTGGCATGGTTTCCAACGAGCAGATTCATCAAGCGGTGGCCGAGGCCCTGAATATTGATCCCGCGATGCTAAAGGGCGATACCGAGCTTTACACGCTGCCCAATTTTGATTCCGTTCAGTTGCTGACCCTAATGGTGGTGTTGGACGAGATTGGGGTGGTGATACCGGCGGCGCATGTGGTGATGCTGCGGACGTTCGACGACATTCTCGTGTTGCAGCGGCGCTGAGGCGGGGGAATCCTAAAAATCCGTCATGGTTACTCTACGTTTTGCCGGCTGGCCGGTGCTTATCACGGGTGGCGCCACAGGCATCGGCCTGGCGTGCGCCCAGCGCCTGGCCGCGGAGGGTGCGCGGGTGCTGCTGGTGGGTCGGAGGAGCGAGGCGCTGGCGGCCGCGCGCCAATCGCTCGCGGGCGATGGGCATGAGACGCTGGTCGCGGATGCGGCCGACGAGACGGTGCTGGCTCCGGGGGTGAAAGCCTTTGCCGCGACGGTCGGGCCGTTGCGGGCGGCCATCCTGGGTGCGGGCGAGAATTTGCTGCGCCCGCTGGCGATTTCCAAGGCCGAGCATTTTGAGAGGCAGTTTCGGTCGAATGTGACGACGGGGGCGGTGGCGGCGCGCGTATTTGTTAAGCACGCCGACAAGCAGGACGGGGCGACGCTGCTGTTCGTTTCCTCCGTGGCGGGACTGCGGGGCGCAGCCGGGGCTTCGGCCTATTCGGCGGCGAAGGGGGCGGTGCTGGCGCTGTCGCGTTCTTTGGCAGTCGAACTGGCGCCGCAAGGCATCCGCGTGAATGCGCTGGTACCGGGGGTGGTGCGCACGGCGATGAGCGAAAAATTTCTGGGCACACTGACACCCGAACAGATAGAGGCGGTGCGGCGTGCGCACCTGCTCGGCTTCGGCGAGCCCGCGGATGTCGCCGCTGCGGCGTGTTTTTTGGTCTCCAGCGAGGCGCACTGGATCACCGGGACGGAATTGGTGGTGGACGGCGGCCTGAGTTGTCAATAACCGTCTCGGGCTTCTGTTTCCATGTCTATGCGAGCATCCATCACTGCGATTCATCACTGCGTGCCGGCGCAGCGTTTGACGCGCGCCGAATTGGAGGAGCGGTTTGGCGCGAGGCATATGGAGTCCATCGCCAAATTTTCGGGCATACGGGAGCGGCGGGTCGCGCCGCGGGGCATGACGGCGGCGGATCTGGCGTTTGCCGCCGCCGACCGGCTGCTGACCGGCCGCGGGGTGGATCGCGGGACGGTGGACCTGCTGTTGGTGGCGACGCAGACGGGGGATTACCAGATACCGGCGACCGCCTATGTATTGCATGAGCGGCTCAGGCTGGGCGAACAGTGCGCCGCGTTCGATCTGAATCTGGGCTGTACGGCCTACCCATATTCGCTCGGAGTGGTGCAGGGATTTTTCGCCGCGGGACTGACCCGGCGCGCGCTGATTTTAAACGCGGATGCATTGACGGGCGTAATCCACCCACAGGATCGCAGCTTGGTGCCGTTGCACGGCGACGGGGCGGTTGCGACGCTGCTGGAGCCCGCAGCGGGGGAGGAAGGGCTGGCGGGGTTTTACTTTGGCACGGATAGTTCCGGCTGGCGGCATTTGCTGATTCCGGCATCGGGGGCGCGCGAACCGCGCGGGGAGCAAACGCGAAAGGAGGCCGCGGACGAGGCCGGCTGCGTGCGCACGCCCGAGCATTTGCACATGAACGGGCCGGCGATTTTCCATTTTTCCATCCACAAGGTTCCGGAAGTGGTCGAGGAGGCCATGCGGCGGCACGGGGTGACGCTGGCGGACATTGATTTGGTCCTGCTGCACCAGGCGAACCGGTTCATGCTGGAGCAAATTTACAAGAAGCTGCAGGTGCCGGTGGAGAAGCAGTTTTATTATCTCGAAGAAGTGGGGAACCTGAGCGGCGCGTCCACGCCGGCGGTGCTGTCGGAGGCGGTGCGCGCGGGGCGGGTGAAGCCCGGGTCGCTGGTGCTGCTGGCGTCGTTCGGGGTGGGGTTGTCCTGGGCGGTGGCGTTGGTGCGGGTGGGGCCGGCGGGGATCGTGCGGGTGGCGGCTTCAACGGAACTGGCTTCTTCATGAAATGGGCACTACATCATATTGGTTATCTTGCGGACGATCTTGAAGCCGAGGCGGCCCGCTGGGTCGCGGATTTTGGCTACATACGCGACGGCGCGGCGCACGAGGACCCCGTGCAGATGGCGAAGGTGTGTTTTTTGCGCCAGCCGGGCGCCAGCCATTGGCTCGAATTGGTGAGCCCGACGGGACCGAAGAGCAAGTTGGCCAATGCGGCGCGGCAAAAAATGGCCTTGCATCATGTTTGTTACGAAACGGATGACTTGCCACGGGCGCTGGCCAGCTTGCGCGAGCGCGGCTGGCTGGATGTGGGACCGCCGGCATCAGGCACGGCCTTTGGCGGACGGCCGATTGCCTGGGTGATGGATCGCCGCCGGATTTTGATTGAAATCTTGCAGGCCGGGCCAGGTCCATACAACTTAAGTGCGCTGGCAACGCGCTTGATCCCATGACTGACGAAGAAAAACTGGAGCGATTGCAGATAATTTTCCGCGAAGTGCTGGACCGTCCGGGCTTGCGGCTGACGGAGGATTTTTCGGCGGCGGACTGCCCGGAGTGGGACTCGGTGGCCACGGTGCAAATCGTGCTGGCGATTGAGGCGGAACTGGAGATCCGGGTGCCGATGGAGGCGGTGGCAAAGCTGGAGCGAGTGAGTGATTTGATGCTGCTGATGCCATGAGCGAGCCGTATTTTACCGAGGCGCTGGCCCGCGCGCGCGCGCGCCGCGCCGCCGCGGATAGGGGAGGGGCGCTGCGGGACTTGCGCGGGGGCCTGGCGGGTGGTGTGGACTATGCGGCGACGGTGGCGGCGGCGC
>JBEKZN010000339.1:0-2762 GCA_049509815.1 Opitutales bacterium | reverse complement strand
GATTTCGTTGCGCTCGCCGCTGGTGACAGGGATGGTCAAGTCGCCATGCGCGATGCGTTCGGCGATGCTGGTGAGCAAAACAACCGGGCGGGTAATGTTGCGGGCCACCAACGCGGCGATGGCGACGACCAAGAGCAAGGTGACAAGGCCGAGGCCGAGCGAAAAATTGCGCAGGGCGTAAACCGGCGCAAAAACCTCTTCCTGGTCAACTTTTTGCAGGAGGACCCAGTTGAGCGAGGGCAGGTAAGTCCAGGCGGCGACGACGTCGTGACCGCGATAGCCCAAGCCTTCGGCGACCAAGGCTTGGCCGGGGGGCGTGATGCCATCGCCAAAGGCAGTCGTTCCGGAAAGCGGGGTGACGGACGTGAACATGGCCGTAGGGCGGAAATAGGGTCTGTTGACGATGGTGAATTTGCCTTCGTCGCAGGCGAAGACCATCGTTTCACCGGTATCACCGAGACCGATGCGGTTGTTGAGCACGGTTTGGAGCCGGTTGTCGTCGAGCTCGGCCATCGCGACGCCAATGAGCACGGTTTTGCTGTTTTGCTGGAAGACGGGCGCGCCGAAGTAAAATCCCGGCAAGTGGTCGGGTGTCTGAATCGTCATGCCGGAGGTGCAAACTTGCCGGGTTTTGACGACTTGGTCGTAAAGTGGGGAGATAGCAAGGCTGCTGGCGGGCGGGGCGTGGAGATCGAAGAGGGACAGCCCGCGGTGTCCCGCGCCGTAAAGCACGATGCCGTTGAGGTTAGCCACGTATACCTGGGAAAAATCCTGGTTGTTTCCGTAGTAATTTATGCGCTCACCCCATTTGCTCTGGTACGCCAGGAATGCGGGGCTGTGGGGGATTTGGGAGATGTCGCTGGCGGTCGCATTGGCAAAGGGGATGATGATCTCGCGGGCGGGCTGGGAGTCGGCCAGGTTATTGGCCATGAGCTGGGTGGCGGTGAAAAACTGGTTGATTTCGTTGGCCTGGCGGAGGACGAGGGCCTGGAGGTTTTCCTTTTTGTTGTCGAGAATGCCGTCGGCAGCGAAGCGGTAATTAAAGTAAACGGCCACAAACATCGGCACGATGGAGATAGTCACGAACCACAGGGCCAACTGGGTGAAGAGCCGCCGGTGACGCTGCGGAAGCGGCGCGCTGGTGGGCGAGCGCGGTGAGCGTTTCGGTTCTGGGGCTTTGGCCTGAGCCACGAGGATAAGCCTTGCCCAAAGCCACCGGGGCATCAAACCTTTTTAAGTTCGGGCGTGGCCGGCTCAGAGCGCGTATTCGAGGGATTCGGCGCCGGCGCGGATGGTGAGGTGGTTGGCGCCGTCGGGCCGGCGGGAGGCTTCGATGCGGCCCACGACGCGCGGTTCGACGCCGAAGGACGCGGCGGCCGCGATGACCGCGCCAATGTGTTCCGGCAGGCAATAGACCTCCATGCGGTGGCCCATATTAAAGACGCGGTGCATTTCGCGGGAGTCGGCACCGCTGGATTTTTGGATGGCGCCAAAGATCGGCGGCGGCGGGAAGAGGTTGTCCTTGACGAAGTGCACGCCGCGGCCGAAGCGCAGGCATTTGGTCTGTCCGCCGCCGGAGCAATGGACGAGGCCGGCGATGGCGGCGCGATCGTCGCGCAACAGCCGCGCGATGACGGGAGCGTAGGTGCGGGTGGGGCTGAGCAGGGCCTGGCCGATGGTGAGGGGGCTGTCGGGCAGGGGATCGGAGAGTTTGTAAGGGCCGCAGTAGGTGAGGGCGGGGTCGATGGCGGGGTCGAAAGTCTCGGGGTATTTTTGGCGGTAATAGGCGCTGAGGAGATCGTGGCGGGCGCTGGTGAGGCCGTTGCTGCCGATGCCGCTGTTGGGGGTGTTTTCGTAAACGGACTGGCCGTCGGAAGCGAGGCCGACGATGGCGAGGCCGGGGGCGATGTTTTCGCCGGTGATTATTTCGTCGCGCCGGGGCGTGGCGACGGCGCAGGAGTCGAGGGTGAAGGTCGGGGTGAGGTCGCCGACGTCGGCGGTTTCGCCGCCGCCGTTGATGGCTTGGATGCCGAGTTGGCGCAGACGATTGATAAAGTCGTCGTGGCCGGCGATGAGTTCAGCGAGGGGTTCGGCGGGAAAGCGGCGGGCGTTGCGGTTGATGGTGTTTGAGAAAAGGATGGGGCCGGTGACGCCGACGCAGAGGAGGTCGTCGAGGTTCATCACGAGGCTGTCCTGGGCCAGGCCGCGGAAGATGGAGGCGTCGCCGGTCTCGCGCCAGTGGAGGTAGGCGAGGAGGGACTTGGTGCCGGAGCCGTCGGCGTGGATGACGCTGCAACGGGCGGGGTCGCCGGTGAGGTGGTCGGGGGTGATCTTGCAGAACGCGCCGGGGAACAGGCCGCGGTCGAGATTGGCGATGGCGGCGTGGATATCGGCCTTGGTGGCGGAGGCGCCGCGGGCGGCGTAGCGGCCGGATTCGGGCTGGCGGCTGGAGGTGGTCACGGGAAAAGAAAGTGCAGGAAACCCAAATGGCAGTCACTCAAAAACCTTGGATCAACTCAATGGCCGGTACCAAATACGAGATGTGGGAGTGGGTTACGGAGGTTTCCCCGAGTCTTGGGCCAGTTTCCGCAGTTCGCGTCAAACGATGCGCCGGCTTGGAGCGGGACGGGGCCGGACACGAAATTCGATGAGGACGGAAGCACCCTCAATAGAGTGGAAATCCCCCAAAAATGCACACTTGCCAGCCTTACTTCCAAGAAATATACTTTCTGACGCTTGGCCGACTTTCGGCGGTCATTCCT
>JBEKZN010000338.1:0-2765 GCA_049509815.1 Opitutales bacterium | reverse complement strand
CATAACCCCCACTCTTATATCGCGCCCGCCACAAACGCAATTCCCGAAGCGCCCTTCATGGAAATGTTGCTTGCAGTCGCGATTACTGAGGGGAAATTGCTGTTTCGGGACTGTCTGCGGGTAAATGCGCGCGTATCTGCGCAATCTGCGATTCCCCTGCTCTCTTTTCCTTCTTCCTTCGCGCCCTTCGCTCCTTCGTGGTAAAATTCTCTTCCATTTTCCATCTTCCATTCACTCACCCCACAAAAAAATCACCTCCCCGTCACAATTTCCTCAAAAATTTCTGCAACTTGAGTTTGCCTTCCGCCAATTTCCCCACACAATTCTGCGCCAGTGCCTGTTGACTTCGAAGTAGGTCACGGTCTTGAAATCGCCCTGAAGATTCCCGACCTCTGGCAGCAAGAGGCGGTGCGTCATCTCCAGGCGGGGCGGGATGTCGTCGTCCACGCCCCCACCGGCGCCGGCAAAACCTTCATCTTCGAGCTCCTCATGGAGCAGGGTCGCCGCCGCCAGGCCGTCTTCACCGTCCCCACCCGCGCCCTCGCCAACGACAAACTCTACGAGTGGCGCTCCCAAGGCTGGAACGTCGGCATCGCCACCGGCGACGTCGCCGACAACCTCGACGCTCCCGTCGTCGTCGCCACCCTCGAGACCCAGAAGGGCCGCTTCCTCCGCGGCGAAGGCCCCGGCTTCCTTGTCGTTGACGAATACCAAATGCTCGGCGACCCCGTCCGCGGCGTGAACTACGAGCTCATCCTCGCCCTCGCCGGCGCTTCCACCCAGCTCCTCCTCCTCAGCGGCAGCGTCGCCAACCCCGAAAAAACCGTCCACTGGCTCCGCCGCATCGGCCGCGACGCCGTCCTCGTCCACCACGCCGAACGCCCCGTCCCCCAGGAGGAACTCGAACTCGAAGCCCTCCCCGACCGCGTCCCCGCCGGCGTCCGCGGCTTCTGGCCCCGCCTCATCGCCCGCGCCCTCATGGCCGACCTCGGCCCCATCCTCGTCTTCGCTCCCCGCCGCCGCGCCGCCGAGGAACTCGCCTGCCGCATCGCCGCTTCGCTGCCCTTGCTCGATTTCCTCACCCTCACCCCCGAGCAAAAAACCCTCGCCGGCGACCGCTTGGGCAAACTCCTCAAGCACCGCGTCGCCTTCCACCACAGCGGCCTCAACTACCAGCAGCGCGCCGGCCTCGTCGAACCCCTCGCCAAAGCCGGCCAGCTCCGCGTCGTCGTCGCCACCACCGGCCTCGCCGCCGGCATCAACTTCTCCATGAAGTCGGTCCTCGTCACTGACCGCGAATACGTCGCCTCCGCCGGCCCTCGTCAGGTCCGCCCCGACGAACTCCTCCAAATGTTCGGCCGCGCCGGCCGCCGCGGCCTCGACGACAAAGGCTACGTCCTCGTCGCCCCTTCCAAACCCCGCCTCGGCGAAGCCCGCCCCCTCCAGCTCAAGCGCGCCAACCCGCTCGACTGGCCGAGCTTCCTCGCCCTCATGCACCAGACCGTCCTCCGCGGCGAATCCCCCGCCCTCGCCGCCGCCAACCTCGCCCGCCGCCTCTTCACCGACCACGCCCCCGAACTCGGCCTCGAAGCCTTCCTCAAAAAATCCTCCGCTGCCAACGGTCACTCGACTTCCACTATCACCTCAACCGCTCCCTCAGTCGCCTCAGCCCCGTCAGTCGCCTCCTCTTCCAAAATCGTCGAAATGCTCAACTCCGCCGGCCAGTGGGAACGCCGCCGCCCGCCCATCAAAGTCAAACTCGGCGAATCCCTCGCCTACCAGGAAGGCGCCTGGATTCCCGCCCTCAAACTCCCCCAGTCCCTCGCCACCGTCAACGTCGGCAACCTCTGCCGCCTCCAGGGCGAAGACTCCCGCTATGGCCGCCAGGTCGCCCTCGCCGTCTTCCCCCGGCAATCCGGCCAGTCCAAGGTCACCCTCGTCAAATGGATGCACAAAAGCCTCTGTCACCACTGGCGCCAGACCCGTCCCGGCACCGCCCACCCGCCCCGCCACTGGGACCTTGACACTTTTGAAAAACAGCTCGTCCCCCTCCTTCCTCATCTCACCAGCGGCGGCCGCCTCGCCGAAATGATCGAACGCAACGGCCTCATCTCCGCCCGCCTCGACTACTCCCAGGCCTCCGTCCTCGCCCGCATCGACTCCCTCGGCAAACCCCTCCTCAACCCGCCCCGCCGCGAAATCGAACCGCCCCCCGCCGACTTCGCCCTCCTCGCCGGCATGAAGGAAACCGCCGCCGAAGCCTCCCTCGCCGAAACCTGGCACCGCCTCGGCCTCATCGACGCCCGCGCCCGCCCCACCCGCCGCGGCGTCATCTTCTCCTTCTTCAACCACGGCGAAGGCCTTGCCATCGCCGCCGCCCTCGAAGACGAAAATTACCCCGTCGCCGAAATCGTCCGCGACCTCGCCAACCTCCGTGCCGGCCACCGCTTCGAAGCCATGGACCACGCCCGCGGCCGCCTCGGCAGCCTCTGCCGCCTCACCTACCACGGCCTGACCTGCTCCGGCTACCTCCGCTCCGGCGTCCCTCCCGAATATGGCGACGGCGCCGCCGAAGTCCTCCAGCGCGTCCGCGCCAACCCCGCCGTCCTCCAGCACTTCCTCAGCGAAACCCTCCGCCCCGGCGACATCGAACGCGCCGGCCTCGAATGGCGCAGCCTCCTCAACCACCTCGCCCACGCCCCCGACTACGACTGGTCCCGCTGGCAAGACCTCCGCGCCGCCGCCCTCGCCCAAATCGAAAAACT
>JBEKZN010000337.1:0-2767 GCA_049509815.1 Opitutales bacterium | reverse complement strand
CGTGGCGATCGCATAACGCGTCAGCCCGGCTGTATCGTGAATATTGAGCTTGTCCATCAGCCGCTGCCGGTGCTTCTCCACCGTCTTGATGCTGATGCCCAGCTCCGATGCCACCTGCTTGTTGGCCGAACCCTCGGCCACCAGTTGCAGCACTTCGGACTCGCGCGAGGTCAGCCGGTTGCCGTTGGCCTTAATCATGCCATCCCGGTCGCGCGGCCGGCTCGCCTCGTCGCGCAGGCGCTTGGCGATGGATGGGCTGAAATAGGTGCCGCCGTTGGCCACTTCGCGAATCGCCTTCGTCAATACCTCGGCCGACGTTTGCTTTTCCAGAAAACCGGATACGCCCGCCGCCCTTGTGCGCTCAATGTACGCGTCGTCGCTGTGCGCCGAAAGAATCACCACCTTGGCCGCCGGATTCGCCGTGAGAATTTGCCGCGTCGCCTCCAGGCCGTTGAGCACGGGCATCGCGATGTCCATCAGGATCACATCCGGCTTGAGCTTGTCCGCCATCTCGACCGCTTCCCGTCCGGTTTTCGCCTCGCCCGCCATCGTAAAATGCCCGTCCGCGTTCAAGAGCGCGCTCAGCCCCTGCCGCACGATGGCATGATCTTCGGCCAGCATGACCGTGATTGGCTTGGAGTTAATCATTTTTTTGCTTTCTCCTGGATAAAGGGAATCTCGGCGCGCACCGTCGTGCCTTGGCCGGGCGCGGATTCGATGGCCAGGCTTCCGCCCACCATTTCGACCCGCTCCCTCATGCCAATCAGGCCCAGCCGCTTGTTGCTTTTGGCCGACAGGGTTTCCTTGACCAGGAATGACTTTCCGTTGTCGCTGATCTCCATGCGCACCGCGCCCGAAATTTCACTGATGCTCATGCGCACCTGCGTGGCGTGCGCATGGCGGGCGATATTTGTCAGCGCTTCCTGCGCCACGCGAAACAGCACCGTCCGCTTGGCGCTGCCCAGCGCCTCCACTCCGCCAAAGGCCGTCATCTGGATCTTGAGCTTTTTTCGCTCCGCCAGACTCTTGCTGTAGGCATGGAGGGCCGGAATCAGGCCCAGGTCGTCCAACACCGCCGGCCGCAGTTCGCGAGCGAATCGGTGCACCGCGTTCACCGAATTTTCCACCAGCTGCTGCGTGCGGGCGATTTTTTCCTTCAAAGTGTGCAGGCCGACCGACGCCCCCTTGCCCAGCGCCGACAACTCCACGTTGATGCCCACCAGCGTTTGCACCACCTCGTCGTGCAGCTCGCGGCTGATCTCCTTGCGCTCGTCTTCCTGCGCGGAAATGATCTGGTGCGTGAGTTGGCGCAGCTTTTTCTGCATCACTTGCGATTCCAAAAAGAGTTCCCGATATTTCTCTTTGCCCTTGTTGATGAGCGCCTCGCCAAACTTGCGCCGCGCGATTTCGCGTTGCAATTGGCGGTTTCCCTTGGCCAGGGCCGCCGTGTGCACCCGCAACTCCTCATTGTGTTGCATCAAAAGCAGATTGGCCGCCTGCGTGGCGCGCTGGGCCGCTTCCAGCGGAATCAGCGCCTGGGAGAAAAAGAAACCCGCCCGCTTGACCGAGCTGTCGCCCATGTTCGCCAAATTATACGACGAAGACAGCGTCGCCACCGCCTCCTCGTGCATCACCGCCAGATCCAGCACGACCATCCCGTCGGCCAGCGCGGCCCGGCCCAAACCTTGCGCGCGGTCGCCGTTGCCGGGGCGCTTTGTGCCGAGGTGGATGCGGAGCGCGTTCAGGTAACGCGCAGACAATTTTGCGCGGCCATTTTTCATCAATGCTGTATTTCGATCAATCATTTCGCGCCGGATCGTAGAGAGACTGCCGTTCTTAGTGTATTGCATAAGCGGTGAATCGTCAACGGGACAAAACCTCAACCGCATTTCCATTAAACACTTATCCCCACTCAATTGCGATGGGGTTTAACCCTACTGCCAACTTGTGCGGTTTCGCTAAGTTTTAGCCAGCGACCCATCCAGCATCTCCCGCACCTTGCGCACGAGGGTCGCCGGCGTATAGGGCTTGGGCAGGAACTCCACTCCAGTGTCCAACACGCCATGCCGAATGACCGCGTCATCCGCGTAGCCTGACGCGGAATGGATTTTGCGGGATACGTTGCCTTCAGGCAGCTCCGTTCATGCCGCAGATGGCACTTCGACACAGGTGTCCAAACAGGGCGGGTAACACCCCCTATCGCGTCGGCCCTTCCTCGCTTATAGTCCCCCTATGTCGAAGAACCCATTCTTTTACTCATCCATCAAAAACCGATAATCTTATGAAACAGCAACTATCCATCCTTGCAGGCGGACTTCTCGCCTTTGGCCTGCCCTTGCAGACCCACGCCCAGGCCGCCTCGGCGCCCTCCACCTCCCAGGCGGATTACGCCCAGAACGTCCCCTGGACCCCTCTTGACGAATATAAAATCACCAACTTCCAGGGACAAACCCTCGGCCACATCCAGGACGTCGCGCTCGATGTGCCCGGCGGCCAAGTGGTGGAGATCTTGGTGGTGTCTGACCAATTCTTCGGCTTTGGCGGCAAGACCGTCGCCCTCCCGCCCTCGGCTTTGGATTTTAGCTCCGAGCCCAATACTTACTGTGTCGACATGACCAGGGAAAAGTTCGCCGCCGCGCCAAAATTCGATTTGTCCAAGTGGTCGGAATCCACCCAGACCGACCAGGTGGCCGCCGCCTATGAGTATTTCGGCCAGGCCCCCAAATTCCTGATCACCGGCGAAGCCCCCGGCCGCAAATCCATGGCC
>JBEKZN010000336.1:0-2773 GCA_049509815.1 Opitutales bacterium | reverse complement strand
TTGACGTTGCGGACGATGGGCAGGACCGAGGCCGGCGGGGCGCCATTGGAAATGCGCATATCCCACTCGAGGTTGAATTCGAAGGCCTGGCGGGTGTGGTCGAGGGTGATGTTGCGGTAGGTGATGTCTTCGACGATGCCGCCGCGGCTGGGCTGGGACTTGAAGCGGATGGGGGCCCAGTTGTCGTCGCTGAACAGGCAGTCGCGCACGAGGATGTGGCGGATGCCGCCGGAGGTTTCGCTGCCCATGGCGGCGCCGCCCTCGCCGAAGGCGAAGTGGGTGTGCTCAATGGTGATGTATTCGCTGGGGCGGTTGACGCGCAGGCCGTCGGCGTCCTTGCCGGCTTTGATGGAGAGGCAGTCGTCGTTGCACTCGAAGTAGCAGCCGTTGACGAGGATGTGGCTGCAGGAGTCGATGTCCATGCCGTCAGAGCTGGGGATGTTGTGGTCGGGATTGCGGACGGTGAGGTTTTGGGCGATGGCGTCGTCGGTGTAGATGAAGACGACGCCCCAGCGGGCTTCGTTGAGGACGTGGAGGCCGGAGACGCGGACGTGGCGGCAGTTTTGGAAGACGAGGGTGCGCGGCGGGGCGAGACCGTTGCGGAGCGAGGAGGCTGGAGCGGCGGCGGTGGCGTTGCCGACGCCGAAATTGCCGCGTCCGAAACCGCCGGTGCGGGGCAGGGCGATGCCGGCGGCGTTGATGGGCGGAAGGTGGATGGGGTCGGGCGCAAAGGAAAGGACGGCAGTGGAGGGGAGGGTGCCGGGGTAGGCTTCGGCGACGGTGGGCAGCGGGAGGGCAGGCAGAGCGGTGAAGTTGCCAGCGCCGGGGCCGCCGCGGCCGGCACCGCGGCCAAAACCGCGATAGGTGCCGTTGCCGGAGAATTGCCCACCACGACCGAAGCCGCGACCAGCGCCGCGGACGCCGGGCCAGTTTTCGCCGGAGCCGTCGATGAGGCCGTCGCCGGAGACGGTGACATCGGTCATGCCGATGAAATTCAAGAGGGCGGGAGTCCAGTAGCGTTCGATGCCTTCCCAGCGGGTGTAGATGGGCGGGAAGTCGGCCATGCTGGTGGTGCTTTTGAGGATGCCGTCCTTTTCGATGAGGAGGTTGACGCCTTGCTTGAAGAAGAGCGCGCCGGTGAGGAAGGTGCCCGGCGGCACGACGAGGACGCCGCCGCCCTGGGCGGCGCAGAGGTCGATGGTGGCCTGAATGGCCTTGGTGTTGAGGGTCTGGCCATCGCCGACGGCGCCGTGGTCGGTGATGACATAGCGGGTGGTGCTCGGCGGGGTGGCGCAGGACGCGAGCAAGGCCAGCAGGAGCAAGGGCAGGAGAGTTCTGAGCATGGGGCGGCCCGGAATAATGCGGGCGAAGTGGCGCAGCCCAAAAGTTGGGGCGGGCGGCGCGGGGTGGCGGCAATCTGGCGAGGAATGGCCGCGGGGCGCAAGAATGATTTTACCGGAAATGCGCGGAGATCGGCTTGACGAGAAGGCCGAGGATCGCGGTGGAACCGGCGAGGCGGGCGAGGGAGCGGAACCGCGCGGGCATGGCGCAAATAATCCAAAAATCACGCAGTATCCATACACCCCAGCGGCGGAAGGGCCGGCGGGGTTCAGGTGTCGGCGGCCTGGCGGGCGGTGGCGGCCTGGATTTGCTCGTTGAGCTCGTCGAGGAGGTGTTCGCGGTGGGTGACGAAGATGAAGTGGTCGCTGCCGAGCTTGCGGTAGGCGTCGAGGATGAGGTCGAGGGGCGGGCGGCGCATGCCGAGGAGGCGGGTGAGGTTGGTTTCGAGTTCGGAGGAGTCGCCGAGGGCGAGGTCAACGGTGATGAGCTGGACGAGGGCCATTTGGTTGTCGGGGTCTTTGTGGGTGGCGACTTGGAGGAGGCGCTGGGCCTGGGAGAGGCCGCCGAGGGTCTGGAAGCGGGTGGCGACGGCGACGAGGGTTTCAGTGCGGGGAGCGTATTGCTTGAGGATGTTGGTGAGGAAGACGTCGGCGAGGTCGGTGCGGCCTTCGCCGTAGTAGGCGACGGCGCGGAGGCTGTCGAAGATGGCCTGGCTGGAGGCGAGCCAGGCGGGTTTTTCCTGGTCGATTTGGTCGATGAAGCTGAGGGCGCCGGTGAAGTCGCCGGCGGAGAGGTGGGCTTCGATGAGGAGGAGGGAGAAGGCGGTGAGGTCGAATTGGTTTTCGATGGCGCGTTCGTAGATGCGGCGGGCGAGGGGGACGTTGCCCTGGTCGGTGGCGAAGTTGGCGAGGGTGAGCATGGCGTTTTGATCGTTGCTGAACTGGTCGATCATGTTTTTGGCGTCGGACTCGACGGCGTCGGTCTCGCCGCTTTTGGCCTCGATGTAGAGCAGTTCGATCTGGGGCATGATGCTCATGGGGTTGTTGGCGATGCGCAGGACGGTGTACTGGCGGGAGCGGTCGAGGTCGCCGACATCGCGGTAGTAGCGGGCGAGGATGGCGTAGATGGGGTCGCTGCCGGGGTATTGCTTGAGGGCGTCTTCGAGGTAGGCGATGGCGGCTTTGCGGCGGCCGCGTTCCCAGAGGGACTGGCCTTGGAGGAGGGTGCCTTCGATTTGGTCGGTGAGGTGATATTTTTCGATAGTTTCGTCGGCCTGGTCGAAATTGCCGTCCTGGATGAGGAAGGAGGCGAGGTTGAGGGCGAGGATGCGGCGGGTTTTGTCGTTGGCGGGGTTTTTGGCGAGGAGTTCGCGGCAGTCGGAGATGGCTTTTTCGTCGCGGTTGTAGTGCTGGAGCTGCTGCATGTAGAGGTT
>JBEKZN010000335.1:0-2778 GCA_049509815.1 Opitutales bacterium | reverse complement strand
GGTTCGGAGATGCCGCTGACGGTCATCCATTCGCGCACGAGAATGGTGTAGGAGCAGGGTATGCCGGATTGGTCGTAATCCAGTTGAATGCGGTCGGCGCGCCAGGTGTCGGGATTGAGAAAAATAAGGGCGCGGATGCCGCCGTTGAGGAGCGTTTGAACGTAATTATAATGTTCGTCCTCGCCCAGCTCACGAGGAATTTCGCGCAAGGCGTGCGAGTCGTGGATGATTTCGACGGGGATGTCGCAATACATGGCTTCGCGAACCAAGGCGGCGGTCTCGTCAGGCGAAACAGGCTGCACGCCGTTGTGGTAGGGGTCGCCGGTCCACTTCCAGGTGTCGCGGCCGTCGGTGAGGACGGTGGCTTCCTGGTTGCTGACATCGTCGTGCATGTTGATGCGGATTTTGCCGGGGGGCTTTTTCACCATGGTGAAGCTGAGGGTCTCCCCGGATTGCATGGTGACGGTGCCGTGGATTTGGATGGAGAGGATGCCGAGGAGTTTCTGGGTGCCGCCGTTGCGGGTAAAATACTGGGTAAGCAGGGGCCCGTAGGGGACGGAAGCGACGATGGGGTTTTGGGCCAGGGTATAGACGGTGGTGGAGCGGGTGGCGGGGGCGCCGTTGTTGACGCGGGCGGCGGCGCGAGCGTAGGCGTCGGCGGCATCAGCGGCAGCGGCGACTTGAGTGGGATCGGGCGACGTGGTGGTGGCGTCTTCAAAGGTGCGCCAGCGGGAAAAAACGAGGCTCCAGCGAATAGGGTCGGCCACGTCGAGGTAGCCAACGTTGATGCCCGGAGCGAACTCCTGAATCCACAGGGTGGCGGCCACCACAAACGTGAGATAGAAAAACAGCGGCAGGCCGAACAGGAGACCAAGGGAGCGATAAGGGCGCCAGATGACGGTCAGCTCGCGAGTCTGGGCATTGCGCGCAAGGGTGAGGCTCTCGAAAAAGCTATCGAGCAGGGCGCGTTGCTGGCGCGTGCGGGCAACAATAAATTTCATGGGCGGGCCCGACCGCACGGCCCGTGCCGGCGGCAACTGCCGCACCAGCTGGTCGAACGTAAACGGGAGGCCGGACGAATGCGCCGGCGACTGGAAAAATATGGCACTATTTTCTCCGAAATGAGAGCGGGAGGCGAGTCATTCTTTTGTGCTGCTTGCCGGAACGGAGCCGGCGGGGGGCGGCGCCGGCGGAGTGGATGGGGTGGCGGGCGGCATGGGTGCGGCAGGGGCCCCGCCGGGGGGTTGAAAGAGGATGTCGTAAACGCCGACATTGTAAGTGATGGCGTTAAAGTGGCATTCCAGGAGCGGTTTGTCATTGAGGGTGACCGAGATGTCGGCGGGTTCGGGCAGGCCGTTGACCGTCATCCAATCGTTCACGGTGATGACGTTGGTGTTGGCATGGCCATTCTGTTGGTAATCAATTTCAATGCGACTGGGGCGCCAGGTTTCGGGATCGGGGAATATCTTGGCCTGCATGCCGCCGGGGAGCTGAAGGATGAAGCTGTGGTCGGTGGCGTCCTGACCGGCGGGCTCGGTGACATCATGCACATGCTGAATGACTTCGATGGGGACGTCGCAATAGAGAGCTTCGCGGAGGATGGCGTTCAGTTCATCGGGGAGGGTGTGGCGGACGCCGTTTTTGTAGGGGTCGTCAATCCATTTCCAGGAGTCCTGGCCGTCGGTGATGATGGTGTTTTCGTTGGTGCTGGCGTTGTCGTGGATGTTGAGATGCACCTTGTTGGGTGGTTTTTTGATCAAGGTGAATTTCAAGGTCTCGCCCGAAGACAAGGTGACCGTGCCTTGGGCATTGATGGAGCGAATGGCGAGGAGTTGTTGGGCGCCGCCATTATGGGCGAAAAACTGGGAGAGCCGGGGACTGTAGGCTTGGTTATCGCCCATGACCGAGGCGATGGCTGGCGACGGGGAGGAGCCAGCGGCGGGAGTTTCGCCGACGTCCTGGTCGAGGATGGGAGTTGGCGAAGAGGCCGGATGGTCTGCCGAGGCTTTGTTTTCTTCCTGCTCAGTGATGGCGAGTTGGTAGGCGTTCCAGATGTGCGGGACCCGGAACCAGTAGATGGGGCTGAGCATGCTCGCATAGGTGACGGGCAGGCCGGGTGAGAGGGCTTGCAGCCACCAGGTGGCGGCCGCGACGGAGCCGAAATAGAAAAATGCGAGCAAGGCCACCAGCAGGCTCAGGCAGCGACCGCGGCGCCACATGACCACCCACTGATCGGTGCGTCCGTCCCGCCAGACACGGAAACTTTCGAAAAACCACAGGCGCTCGTATTGCTGGCGGTTGCGTGGAGCGATGAAGATCATGGCAAAAGCGGGCCAAAGCGGTCGTAGCGGCTCCATACCCGGGTGGACGACGGGATGACGGAAGGCGACAACCCTATTTTCTCGGGTTTGACGGGCCTTGAGGCGAGCCAAACTTTCTGGGGCATAAGGGGGACGACGGACCGATTCCCGGGGGTCCAAAAGGCGAAAATCGGGATATTTGCAAGGTTTGGGGTCCGGGGCCAAGTTGGCATGAAAGATGGTATGAATTAGGGGTCATCGTGACTTCTCCTACGGGAGATGGGGTAACAAGCAACGAGATAGACAATCAGTGGCGGGCCGCTTAGGGGTAGGCGGCCCGCCTTTTTTGCGACCGGGTAGGGTCAATGGGGCAAATCGGCCATCACCGGTTGCTTTGCTGGAGGCGAAGCATTAGCGTGGTGGATGTCCCCCACCCTGTTGCCCAACCGCCTGACTACCTCCGAGAGGGCGTCTGTAT
>JBEKZN010000334.1:0-2779 GCA_049509815.1 Opitutales bacterium | reverse complement strand
CCAGCCCTGCACGACGGCGCGAAGGAGCGAATCGCGGAGGTCGGGGTCGGTGACGGTTTCAAGGGATTGGACAGCTTGGTCGGGCTGCTGGCTGGCCCAGTTGCGAAAGCCGGCGGAGAGCCAGTCTTCCTGGTTGCCAGCAGGGGCGTCGGCGGCAAATTGGATGGCGGCTTGGAATTGGCCGGCGGCGCCGAGTGCATCAATGAGGGCATCGCCAAAAGTCCCGGCATAGGGGGAGTTTTCAGCGAGGAGTTCCTGGCCGAGTTGGATGGCGACAACGGGTTCGCGCATGGAGCCGGCGAGGGCGGCGCGGAGGTCGGCGCGCGGGTCGGTTTCATGGTCGAGGGCCCAGGCGACGGCGGCGCCGATATTGCGTTCGCCCCAGGCCTGCATGACGGCGAGTTGAAGACGATGGCGGAGGGCGGGATCGGCGGATTGCGCCCAGGCGAGGGCTCGCAAGGGAGAACGGACAACCTCGATGCGGGCAAGGCGCAGCAGTTCGTCGTCGGTGGCGTCGGTGGACGGCAGTGGGACGGACGGGGCAATACGCGCGAGAAGTTCGGCGGGTTTTTGAGAGGCAACAGGCGTGGCTGGATTTTGCAAAAACCACCAGCCGGCGCCAGCGGCGAGGCCACCGGCGAGGATGATTTTGCCCAAGCGCGAAGGGAGGGCCGAGATCATGGGGTAACTGCCACGGACGAGGCCGAAGTGGCGACAGATTGGGGTGCAAACGTGAGGCCGGCCTGGAGAGAGGTTAGGGCAGGCAGGCGGGGGTGGTCAAGGCAACGACGCGGTTGCTTCCGGCGAGGGTGTGGGTAGGGTGGTGGCATGGCTGAAACAGACACCACGGCGATTCCGGATCCGCGGGCGGAATGGGAGTCGGGGCAGCCGCCATTATGCGGGGTGTGGGTGGACCCGGCGGGAGTGGCTTGGCTGGCGACGGCGGAGGGCCGAGGGCCGCGGGTGGTGACGAAGACCGAGTTTCAGCCGTATGCTTGGACGGCGGCGGAGGGTGTGCCGGAGGCGGGGGCGGCGCGGACGGAAAAATTATCTGGCGAAGGTCCGCTGGATCATTTGGCGCATTTTGCAGACGGGGAGAAATACCGGCAGTGGCTGGACAGCCGGCCGAAGACGGCGCCAATGGAGGCGCTGCGGTCGCTGGAGAACCAGTTTTTGCTGGAGCGCGGCGCGCGGTTTTTTTCGGGGCTGACGTTTTCGCAGGTGCGGCGGATGCAACTGGACATCGAGACTTATTGCTCAGAGGCGGGGGGATTTTGCGACGCGCGGCGCGCAGGAGACCGGGTGCTGGCAATCGGGTTGGGCACAGCGCGGGGGCCGAAGTTGCTGGAACTGGCGGAGATGACGGATGCGGCGGAGCGGGAATTGCTGGAGGCGCTGAACCGGGTGCTCGCGGAGGAGGACCCGGACGTGATCGAGGGGCACAATATTTTCAAATTCGACTTGGATTATCTGCGGACGCGGGCGCGGCGGCTGAAGGTGCCGTGCGCGTGGGGAAGGTTCGGGCGGGAGGCGACGGCACGGCCAAGCCGGCTGCGGGTGGCGGAGCGGCAACTGGATTTTCCGCGGTACGATTTGCCGGGGCGGGCGGTGTTCGACACATACCTGATGGTGCAGTTGTACGATTTGTCGTCGCGGGAGCTGCCCTCATATGGGTTGAAGGCGGTGGCCGCGCACCTCGGGCTGACGAAGGAGGAGGATGCGCGGACGTATCTGGCGCCGGCGGACATTCAGAAGAGTTTTGCCAAGGAGCGGGAGAAATTCCGGGCGTACTTGCGGGACGATTTGCGCGAGACGGCGGCGCTGGCGGATTTGCTGCTGCCGGGCTACGTGGCGCAGGCGAAGACGTTTCCGCTGACGTTGCAGGAGGCGTGCCTGCGCGGGTCGGCGTTCAAGGCGGAGGTGCTGCTGCTGGAAAAATACCATCACGCGCGGCGGGCGCTGCCGTTGCCGCAGACGGCGCAGCCCTTCGAGGGCGGGTACACGCGGGGGTTTGTGTCGGGAGTTTTTCGGAAGGTGCTGCACTTCGATGTGGCGTCGCTTTACCCGAGTTTGCTGCTGCTGATCGGGCGCAATCCGGCGGGGGACACGCTGGGGGCGTTCATCCCGCTGCTGCGGGAACTGCGCGAGGAGCGGCTGTCGTACAAGACGCTGGCGCGGGAGGCGAAAACGGCGGAGTTGCGGCGCGAGTACCAGGCGCGGCAGGCGGGTTTCAAGATCATCATCAATTCGTTTTACGGGTACCTGGGGTTCGACGGGGCGCGGTTCGGCGACAGCGCGCTGGCGGCGGAGGTGACGGCGCGCGGGCGGGAGCTGCTGCAGGCGCTGATCGCGGAGTTCGAGACGCACGGGGCGCGGGTGCTGGAGGCGGACACGGACGGGTTGTACCTGAATGCGCCAGATTTTTACGAACAGCCGGAGGATTTGCTGGCACAGGCGGCGAAGGTGCTGCCGGCGGGGATTGATCTGGAATTTGACGGAAAATACGAGGCGATGTTCTGCTACAAAACGAAGAACTACGCGCTGTTCGACGGCACGGAGGTGGTGACGCGCGGGTCGGCGCTGCGCTCGCGCGGGCTGGAGCCGTTTTTGCGGGAATTGACGGAGTCGCTGCTGTACCACCTGCTCGGGGCGGGCGGGCGGAAGCCGGAAGAACTGGGGGCGGAATTGCGGGCGGGGCTGAAGGAACGCACGGTGGACGTGAAGCGGCTGACGAAGACGGAGTTTTTGAGCGTGAGTCCGGAGACGTACCGGGAGATGC
>JBEKZN010000333.1:0-2808 GCA_049509815.1 Opitutales bacterium | reverse complement strand
TGTCGTTTTTGGCCTGACCGGATGCAGTTTGATTTTAGCCAGACCGCGAATTTTATCATTTAGGCAGCGTATCTGGTCGTAAATCATCGGATCCCATCCTTGCTCGCAGAAGCATGCTGCTGGTTTAGACCAATGGGGCCACGCTTTTACCCCTCCCAGCCATTCTATTCGCCGGGGCCTTGGCCATAAAAACAAGCCTTTTGTCGTCGGCGTGTGCTTCATGGTATTTCTCTCCGTGTCCTCCGCGTTTTCGGTTGTTCAAGTTTGCCTTCTTTCCTCTCCCCCGAAAACAAAAACTGCTGCGCCAGCCCCGCCAGCGGGCCGAAGTGCGCCCGTCCGAACTGCGCCACCTGCGCCGGCCGCCAGCCGCGCAGCCCGTACCGCTCCGCCATCGCCTGCAAAATCCACGTGTCCACCGGAAACGCCTTGTACTTCGCCGCGCCAAACAACAGCACGCAATCCGCGATCTTCGGCCCCACCCCCGGCAGCGTCGCCAGCCACGTGTGCGCCTCGGCGTACGGCCCGCCTGGAATTCGTGCTTCCCATCCCGGCGCCTCCGCCAGTTTCCCTGCCGTCTCCTTCACAAACCGCGCGCGATAGCCCAGCCCGCATCCGCGCAGCTCGCTTTCATGCGCCTCGGCCAGCCGCCCCCAACCCGGCAGCGCCCGCACCCCTCCCCAAATCGGCTCGCCGAACCGCTCCGCCAGCGCCTCGCACATCTGCGCAATGTGCGGAATCCGCTTCGCGCTGCTGCACAAAAACGCCAGCAGCGTCTCGCCCAGCGGCTGCCGCAGCAGCCGCAGCCCGCTCCACGCCTCAATCTGTTTTTTCAAGACTGCGTCCGTCCGCCATGGCAGCGCGTCGGCCAGCGCCGCGAAATCCACGTCCGCGGCAAAATAATTCCCGATCTCCGCCTCCACCCGCTCCAAGATTTCCGCTGGCGCGCTCCATTCCAAAACACCGTCCCGGCCGATGCGCACGCGCGCGACACAACCGCCCCACACCCCTTGCCAGACCCCGTCCGCTCCCGCCCTCCGCCAGCGAAAGGCCTGCCCGCCGCTCAAGGTCTCTGCCAGCGCCCCCGCATCCATCGCCACCGGCTGCGTTAACGGACGCCATGCGCTCCAGCCCATTTCTCCGCGCGCCCCGCTCTGTGCTTGCGCGCTCATTTCAGCCCGGTCGCAAATACCTGCGCCCCTCACTTGGCGCTGCTCGTCGCAGCCGCCGTGGTCGTGTTTCCGCCATCGCTCGCCACTGCCGGCGCCTTCTGCGCCAGATCCGGCAGCGCCCACAAAAAGCTCTGGTGCGACGCCAGCACCTGCCCGCTCGCCGTCTCAAACGTCAGCTTGTAGGCCACCAGTTCCGTCGTCGCGCTCGGCCAGTCCGCGCCCGTCAGCCCCAGAAAAACCTCCGACCACGTCCCCTGGTCGTTGGGAAAAGTGAACACCGCCTCGCGCGGCGTCGTGTTGTCGCCCCGGATGTAATCCAGCACCACCTTCGTGCCCTTGGGCATCACCACCCCCGGATGCCAGTCCAGATCCACAATGAAATAATACCCCGTGCGATCCTTCGGGTCGGTGCGCTCGATGATGTGCCCGCCCTTGTTTTCCTCGTTGTCGAAGTACTCCGTGATGCGCTTGAAATGCGACCCGTCGATATAGCGCTGCGCCACCGCGTTGATGGACACGTTCCCGCCGACCGGCCCCGCCGCGCCTTCGCTCGTCGGCCCCTGCGGGGCCGACAGGCAGCCGCCCAGCAGCGCCGCCAGCCCGGCGGCGAAGCCGGCCTGCGCGATCACCCGCCGGTGCCAGGCGTGCGACATGGTGGTGGGGTTCCCGCAAACCGCGGCGCCCGGCTCAGGCCTTTTCCTTTTTCGCCGACTTCGGCGGGCGGGCGGCCTTAAGGGCGGCTTTCTTGCGCTTCAGGTAAGCGTTGCGGCGGTGGCGTTTGATGACCTTGTTGTATTGCTTGCTCATGCGTGGGGGAAAACCCATCCCGTAACGGCCCGCCGCCGCGCGGTCAAGGTTCAATGCCGCCGCCTGCTCCGCCGCCCGTCCGCCTCACGGCGGGTAAAGCCACCACGGCTCGCTCCATTTTTGGAACTTCGCATCCTCGGCATTCCAGACCCGGAAGAATCCCGCCACGTCCGCCCGGCCGCCCTTGCGGCTGATTTCGTCCCACCATGCCGACGACCCCACGTGCTTGTTGAACAAATCCGCCTCCGTCCCCGTCGCCCGCGCAAACGGATTGCCCTTCGGGTCCCACTCCGCCGCGTACTTCATCATGTAAAACGACAATTCCGTCGGCACCACCGCGTTCCAATTCGTGATCGCGATATATACGCCCGATTTCGTTTCCCCGTCTTCCTTGTACGCCATCGGCTCGAACGCCAGTCCTCCCAAATGCAGCGAATTCATCGCCAACGCGAGCTCCTGCGGCGTCTTGCCCGGGTAATTCAACAGCCGGAACGGATACGGCGTGTCCACCCCGTGCGAAAACGCCCCGATTATTCCCCCCAGCCCCGTCAGCCCATAGCCAAACGCCGCCCCCACATTCGTGACCTTTGGCGACGTCGGCACCCAGTGCAGCCCCGTGTCCGGCCACAACATCGAGCGATGCCACCCGCGCATCGGCACCACCAGCAATTGCCCGCTCTTGCGGATCGGATCCGGCAATGGCAAACCCGCCGCCGTCCGCAGCCAACCCGGCGTGTCCTTCGCCATCCGCGCCAGCTCGCCCATCGTCAGCCCGTACACATACGGAATCTGGTAGTCGCCCACATAGCTCATCCACTGCTCCTCCACGATC
>JBEKZN010000332.1:0-2827 GCA_049509815.1 Opitutales bacterium | reverse complement strand
TCTTCCCGCCCCGCCCCGATTTCTCCCGCACAATATCCACCCGCCCGCGACTCTTCTTCTCCGCCTTTTTCTTCTCCTCCACCGGCTGCCCCGCCCCCTTCACCTCACCCTCCTTCGTCACCGACAACCCCTCGCTCGACAATCCCGCAAACGGATTCTGCCCAATATCCTTCCCCCCATCCGTCGAAATGCGCTCAGGCTTGCTCATTGGTTGTAGCGATTGCATACGCATCAGCGGCGCGTAAAAAACCCTCGTTCTCCGACTCAAAAAGACCGTAGAAGGCATCGTCAAGTTCCCGGAAAGGATCCCGTGCTTCGGGGTGGCTGGACGCATAAAGTGAAAGCGCCTCCCGTCGGGATTGCCGTTCGCGTGGGTACTCGTTTCCGAACCAAGACATGGCATTGGAAACAATCTCTGCAAGTTTTGGCATACCGAGCGCGCGAAAGGCATTCACTGCTTCGGGTGCTAAAATACCGGTACTATTATCGAAGAACTGGTAGAAACCACCGTTACATATCTCCGACTGACACCAATGCGCTGCAAAAAGATTTCTCGCCTTCGTTGGGGCGGCTGCAAACTCGGGCAAGAAACGGTCTACGCCATCATATATGGAGATGGTTTCCCAAATAGGATGCACCACTGACCAGTAAGCATTCCCTGTTTTCATGGGTAAAACAGATACAACACCTGCAACTTTAAAGGAACTTTACAAACCCAATTACCATCAAAAAACAGCCCTTCCTCACCCCGCCTCCTTAAACTCCCCCGTGCTCCATCCCGGCTGCCCGCTGGCCTTCGCAATCTCGTCAAACGCCCCGATCTCCGCCGCCGAAAACAGCAGCCCGCCGTTCCGCGCGCACTTCGCCGCCCACTGCGCCTCGAGCTGCCCCGGCAGGATGCAGTTCTCGTTCCCGCCCGCCAGAATGTCCTTGATCACCGCCTTCACGTTCGCCGCCTGCGACCGCCCGCCCGCGAACGCTCCGCCCGACATCGCCTCCGGATGGATCACCTGGAAAAAGAAGCACGGCGTCTGCTTCTCGCCCGCCACGCTCTCGCGGCACCGGATCGTCGGCAGCGACCCGCCGATGAACCCCGCCACGATCTCGTTGATCAGCGACAGCCCGTAGCCCTTGTGCTGGCCGAACGGCAGCAGCGCCGCCACCTTCGCCGGGTCCGTCGTGACTTTGCCGTCCTTGTCCACCGCCGCGTCCGGCGGCAGCGTTTTGCCCTCGCGCAAAAGCTGCTGCACCCGCCCCATCGCGATCACCGACGTCTCCCAATCGACCACCATCGGAAATCCCACCGCCTCCGTCGTCGGAAACCCCCACGAATGCGGGTTCGTCCCCAGCGTTGGCCGCCGCCCGCCGAACGGCACCACCTCGGCCAGCGCCGCCGTGCAGTTCGTGTACGCGATGTACCCACGCCGCGCCGCCTCCATCACATAACCCCCGCCCCACAAATAATGGAACGCGTTGTCCACCGACACCACGCCCACGCCGTGTTTGTCCGCGAGCTCAATGCACGTCTCGATGGCCTCGACCGCCACCGCCTGCCCCAGCTTCTTGTTCGCGTTCCAAACCTCCGCCGCGTCGAACCGGCTCGGCCGCTTCTCGATCTGCGCGCCCGGCACGCACCCGCCCGCGCCCGACCCAAAATGGTCGTCCAAATGCAGCGCCTTGATCCCATTGTGCGTGCGGATTCCGTGCCGCGACGCGTTTTCCGCCACGCTCGTGGCCGCCTGGGCCTCCGCCGCCGTGTAGCCGCGCTTCTGGTAAGCCGCCGCCACCGTTGCATTATGCCGCGCCGGCGGCACCACGTAGAACGCTTCAGTTGCCATAAATTTTAAATGTTCTTTCGACAGAATTAACCAAATTCACCGGTTCGATTTCAAATTTCAGTCAATTTTCTTGTTCAGTTTATTCTGTCAATTCTGTCAAAAAATCTTCTCTTGGTTTTCTTTGTGTTCTTTGCGCCTTTGCGGTGATGATCCTCTACCCCCTCACCGCGGCTGCGGTATCGCCACCTGGTTCACCTGCGCCAGCGGCTTTTCCCCGCGCAGCGCCAGCAGCAGATTGTCCACCGCCATCCCCGCCTGACGCTGCACGCTCTCATACGTCCGCGACGCAATGTGCGGCGTGATCACGCAATTCTTCGCCTTGAGCAGCGGATGGTCCGGCGGCGGCGGCTCCACGTCCAGCACGTCCGTCCCGTAGCCGCCCAGCTTTCCGCTCTCCAGCGCCGCCACCACGTCCTTCGTCTCGATCAATTCCCCGCGCCCGCTGTTGATCAGCATCGTGTCCGGCCGCATCAGCGCAATCGTCCGTGTGTTGATCATCCCCTGCGTCTCCGGCGTCAAATTCGTGTGCAGCGAAATCACGTCCGCCGCCGCGATCAGCTCCTCCAGCGTCTTCATCCGCTTCACCTCGTGCGCCGCCGCGAATTTCTCGTCAAAATGCAAGTCCATCGCCACGCAACTCATCCCAAACGCCTTGGCCCGGATCACCATTTCCTTGCCGATGCGCCCCAGGCCCACGATTCCCAGCGTCTTGCCATAAAGCTCGTGCCCCGTCACCCGCTTCCACTGCCCCGCGCGCACCACGTTCGCCTGCTCCACCAGGTGCTTGCTCAGGCACAGCATCAGCCCGAAACAGTGCTCCGCCACTGTCGTGTGGTTCACGCCCGGCGTAAACGTCAGCGGAATCCCGTGTTCCGTCGCCGCCGCCACGTCGATCTTGTCCACCCCGATCCCGTACTTCGCGATGATCCGCAGCCGCGGCAGCGACTTCTCGATCACCGCCCGCGTGATCATATCGTCCCCGCACAAAA
>JBEKZN010000331.1:0-2849 GCA_049509815.1 Opitutales bacterium | reverse complement strand
CGGGTTCCTTGACATGGCGCTGAAGGTCGATCTCAAGGTTTTGGTGGTTGGCGTCGCCCTGGACGAGGACGACGGCGAGATCGCTGCTTTTGGCGCCGTCGGGACCGCCGACGACCTGGGGTTTAGCGACGAGGAAGGGCTGGGCGGCCTTGAGCAGGGCGCTGACGGTTTGGATGGGGGCCTGGGCGCTGGGCCACCAGCCGACGGAGACCAACTGCGGCGAGGCGGTGAGGGATTGGCCGGGGAGGGTGTATTCGTTGAGGGTGAAGGTGTCCTTGGACTCGGCGAGGGCGAGGGTGAAGGTGGTGCCGTTGAAGGTGACGGTGGGGGTGTCCGCGGCAAAGGCAGAGGCAGCGAGCAGGAGGGCGGCGCAGGCGGCGAAGAAGCGGGTGAGGTTCATGGGGGGAAGTTGGAGCAAAGGGCGCAGGAGGGACAAGGCCAATCTGAAGTGGAGGGTCAAAGGTGAAAAGTGAAAAGTAAAAAGGTGGGCGGGGAGCGGGGTGGTTGGGATAACTGGTGGAAGTAGATGTGGGAACGGACTTCGGTACGTATAAGGGTATGGCGAAGCCGGCTATCGCGTCGTTTTCTGATTCGACACACACCGCTTTTCCCGCTACCGTACGTGCATGGCTGTAACCCTTGACGCCGTCTCCCATGATGCCCTGGTGCTTCCGCCCGACCAGCGCATGGCCCTGGCATACCGGCTTCTGGTCAGTGTCGAGCCGGAGCCGGAACCGGGCGCCGACGCCGCGTGGGAGACAGAGATTGCCCAGCGTATAGCACGTTTCGACGCCGGTGAGTCCCAGACAGTAGCCGCAGCGGAGGTTTTTGCCCGGTTGCGCGAAATCGCGTCCGGACGATGAGCATAGTGCTCGAATTCCTCCCGGAGGCCAAGTGCGACGCGGAGGAGGCGACCCGATTTTACGAGCGGCGCATTTTAGGCTTGGGCGCCCGCTTCCGAGCCGAGATCGAGAGCGTTTGCGCAGCCATTGTGCGCCAACCCCTTCTTTGGAACGAACGCCCAGGTGGCTATCGGCGCGTCAATATCCCAGGATTTCCCTACTACGTAGTCTACATCATCCGGAATGAGCGCATTGTCGTTGCAGCCGTTGGCCATGCCGCCCGGCATCCCGACTACTGGAAGCGACGCGAATTCTGAATTCGAACGAACGCCCACCCTTGCGCTGCCATGAACGGTTAGAGGGAGTATCGACGGTGGTGCAGCGATGGGATTCAGCTTGCGGGGTGGAGGGGTTTTTCCTGAAGGTGCGGGGGCGGGCCGGAGGTTCGCATGGCGTGAGGGCTGCTTCGTATCAAAAACAACGGGCGTGGGCGCTGCCGGTGCTGGCCGCGTTGGTGCTGGGGCTGGCGCTGGCGTCGTGCTCGTTCGGGCCGTATGACGCGGTGCGGGCGCCGCAGGTGCTGCGGGTGTTCGGGCACTGGCTGGGATTTGGGTCGGTGGATCCGGTGCAGGCGACGGTGGTGCTGGAGCTGCGGCTGCCGCGGGTGGCGCTGGGGATTCTGGCGGGAGCGGCGCTGGGGATGGCGGGGGCGGCGCTGCAGGGGTTGTTTCGCAATGCGCTGGCGGACCCGGCGTTGATCGGGGTGTCGAGCGGCGGGGCGGTGGGAGCGGTGGCGGTGATTGTGCTGGGCGGGACGGCGCTGCGGAGCTTGAGCAGCGTGCTGGGGGCGTTTGCGCTGCCGGTGGCGGCGATGGCGGGTGGCGTGGGGGTGACTTTTTTGGTGTACCATCTGGCGAAGGTGGAGGGGCGCACGCATTTGACGCTGATGCTGCTGACGGGCATCGCGCTGAATGCGCTGGCGGGCGCGGCGATCGGGGTGATGGTGTTCGTGGCGAGCGACCAGCAGATTCGGGAGCTGACGTTCTGGTCGCTGGGGAGCTTGACGAAGGCGGGGTGGGTGCAGATCGGGGCGGCGGCGCTGTTCGCGGTGCCGGCGATGGTGGCGCTGCCGTGGCTGGCGCGGCCGTTGAACGCGCTGCTGCTGGGCGAGGCGGAGGCGTTTCACCTGGGCGTGCCGGTGCAGCGGGTGAAGAAGCAGTTGATTTTTTTGTCGGCGACGATGGTGGGCGCGACGGTGGCGGTGTGCGGGACGATCGGGTTCATCGGGCTGGTGACGCCGCATCTGGTGCGGCTGGCGCTGGGGCCGGACCATCGGGTGGTGCTGCCGGCGTCGGCGCTGCTGGGTGCGGCACTGCTGCTGGCGGCGGACATCGCGGCGCGGCAATTGACGGGCGGATTCGAGGAGCTGCCGATCGGGGTGGTGACGGCACTGGCGGGCGCGCCGGTGTTTTTGGGGTTGTTGTTGAGGGCGCGGAAGAAGGGGGAGTTTTAGGATGGAAGAATTTTTGACAGAATGAACAGAATGAAAAAGAAATTCATACAAATGAAGCAAAGAAGTTTTTGGACAGGATTAACATGATTAACAGGATAAGAATTTAAAAAGATGCTGATTGCGAAAGAGGTGAGTTTTTTTCGGGGCGACCGCCAGGTGCTGACGGCGGTGAGCGGGACGCTGCGCGAGGGACGGGTGACGGCGTTGTTGGGGCCAAATGGGGCGGGGAAGTCCACGCTGCTGAAGTTGCTGACGGGGGAGTTGGAGCCGGCGAGCGGGAGCATCGAGCTGGACGGAAAGCCGCTGGGGCAGTGGGGCGCGGGGGAATTGGGGCGGCGGCGGGCGGTGCTGCCGCAGGAATCGCGGCTGGCGTTTGCGTTTCCGGTGCGGGAAGTGGTGATGATGGGGCGGATGCCGCATGGGAGCGAATCGCCGCGGGACTGGGAAATTTGCGACGAGGCGCTGGCGCGGATGGAGGTGGGAGCGCTGGCGGG
>JBEKZN010000330.1:0-2851 GCA_049509815.1 Opitutales bacterium | reverse complement strand
AGGATGGCAGTGCGGTTGCCCTGGACCAGCGGAAAATCGCCATCGTGGGATTGGTCGGAAACCCACGAGGAACCGGCCGCCACAGCCAGGAACGGTCCAGCTAGAAGGCTGATGAGGAAAAGAAGGAACCGGGCGGGGAACGACATGGGGTGGGGAGGCATAAGAGTTTGATTGGGTGAGGTAAGACACTCAATCCTCAACCTTGGTTTAGTCACGCCGGGAAATTTCGCATTTAATTTTCTAGCCCAGCGATTGCAGGGCGCCGCGGAGATAGCCGAGGGCGTGGGCCATGCCGGTGTGCCAGGGAGTGGAACAGGCAACCTGAGGCGTGTGGTCGGGGATGAGGACGCCGTCGAAGCCGTTTTGTTTCAGGGTGCGCAGGACGCGGATAAAATCGAGGTCGCCATCTTCGAGGAAGGTTTCCTGGTAGTGGGGGACATGCCCGGTGACATTGCGGGCGTGGATGTAGGCGATGCGGCGCTGGCGGCTGTATTGCTCGACGGCTTCGTAAACGCCGCCGTCGGTCATTTCGGCGAGGGTGCCGAGGCAGAATTCGAGGGCGTTGCTGGGGCTGGGCGAAAGGTCAATGAGGCGCTGGTAGTGGCTGGGCTGATACACGAGCCGAGGCTGGCCGCGCATGGTGGGCATGGGCGGATCGTCAGGATGCGCGGCAAGTTTCACGCCGGCTTCCTCGGCGACGGGAATGATCTCGCGCAGGAAATCGGCGAGGCGCTGCCAGAGTTCGGTGGACGTGGCGACGGGGACATTGCCCGGTGGGGCGGAGGGATCATAAACCATGTTCCAGACCATGCCGTTGGGCATGGGTTCGTCGAGCGGGCCGTCCATGCCGACGGAGTCGGCGCCGCCGCGGGCGAACGGGCCGGTGACGCGGCCACAGACGCCGGCGATGCTGAAGTTGTAGCCCATGATCGGGATGCCGGCCTGGCCGAGCCGGCGGATGATGATTTTGAGATTTTCGAGTTGGGCGCGTTTTTTCGGGCCGTCGAGCAGAACGTCGTGCCAGTGGGCGGGGTCGAAGTTTTCGATGGCTTCGAGCTTGAGGCCGGCGGCTTCGACGGATCGGCGCAGGGCAACGAGCTCATCGAGCGACCAGAGGACATCGGGATCGCCGGCGCGGCCCCAGCCGCGGGTGGTGCCGGTGGGCTGGTTGCCGGCGGGGTTGTCGCGGGCCTCGCGGAAATAGTCCACCAAGTGGGCGACGATGTGGGTGGCGCCGACCTGCCGCGCGAAGCGGAAGTTGTCGGGCGTGAGCAGGTGCCGGTACAGGCCGAGGCCGATTTTCATGAGGGGCTATTGTCCGGGTCGGGGCCGCGAAGATGACATTTTGAGAGAGGACGGGGCGACTAAATTCTGTTGCCGGAATGACGAGTGGCGGATGGAGTCGGCGCATGGCGGTTTACGGATCATTGGCAATGGTGCGCGCACAACTGGCGCCGCAGCGCTCGTTTGAAACGGTGTACGCATACCTGGAAGAGTTTTTGCATCCGGGTTCGGCGGCCGCAGCACGGGCGGCAGCGGTACCCGTGGGCGAGACGGTGCGCACGGAATTGGGCGAAGGAATTTTCGGGCTGGAGCAGGCCTACCTGACCAAAACGCGCGCGGAGGGCCGGCTGGAATCGCACCGGAAGTACATTGACGTGCAGATGATGCTCGCGGGCAGTGAATGGATGGACACGACGGACATCGCGCAGCTGGAGGTGAGCGAGGATCTCACTCCGGACAAGGACCTGATTTTTTACCGCGACGCGAAGGCGATTTCGTCGCTGCGGCTGAACTGTGCCGGGATGACGGCGGTGTATTTCCCGGTGGACGCGCATCGCGGCGGGATCATGGACGGCACGCCAGCCCTGGCGCGGAAAATCGTCGTTAAAGTGCCGGTGTTCGGTTGAGCCGCAAAGCCGCGCGCGTTGGCGAACGCTGCGATTCAATTCGGGACGGAGCCGGCGACGAGGTGAACAGGCCCGAGCAGGCCGGACGGCAGAACCACGATGCGGTTCATGTCCTGGGCGGCGAAACGGTTGCCACCGTAGGTGCGGTTGGCGTTCAGCTCGGTGTAGTCGGGCAGCGGGTGGCGATCGAAATCGGCCATGTAGTTGGTGGCGCGGTTGGCGACCTCGATGCGGATTTCATTCGAGCCGGGCTTGAGGAGTTTGGTGACATCCACGGAATAGGGCGGGCACCAGAGGGCGCCGGCGCGCTGGCCGTTGATATAAACGATGGCAGCGTCGGCGACGGGCGGCTGAAAATTGGCACGCATGCCCTGCGCACCACCAGCGACTTGACTGGGCTGGCCGGGGCCGAAGTCCACGCAGATCGGAGCGGAGCCGGCAAGTTGATCAGGGGTGAGGGTAAATTGTTTGGTGTAAGTGGCGACGCCGGAGAAATACTGGAGCGCGGGGATGTCGGTCCAGGAGTGGAGGGTGTCGAACTGAGCGGGTGCGGGATCAGGCTCGGCTGAAGCGTTCTTGAAGGTGACATCCCAACTGCCCTGGCTCAGGTCGGCGATTTGGCTGGAAGCACCGGTGGGCGCGGCGGGAAGAGTGCGGTTGGTGAAGACGAGGAATTGGGCATCATAGGGCGCGAGGCTGACGGGGACGGCGGTGGCGCCGGAGTAGCGTTGGGAAACCGTTGCGGGCGTGATGGCGCCGGTCACGGGATTCCACCATTCGGGCTGGAGGCCGTCCACGCGAATGACCGCGGTGTCGCTGATGGGGTGGTCGGTGGTATTAACGAGGAAGTAAACCTCGCCGGCATCGGTATGGCGGTGGACGAAGCCGAGGTCGGGCTCGCTTTGGGAATAGGCGACGTCGGGGCGCAGTTTGGCCAGGAG